>CAZFAR010000250.1:0-4050 GCA_964516825.1 uncultured Thermococci archaeon | reverse complement strand
TGTTTTCTCGCGTTTCCCATGGCACTATTTTCCTCCTTCTTTGTTCATGATTTCTTCATCTGCAAGAAATTTGGTGTTATTGCCCTCATTTTCCTCTCCTGGCTCCTTTTCATCCCCTCCCAGGAGTACGTTTCTAAATTGCAGCCCGCAGCCTCAGACTACGAATCCTTTGTATGGCTGAGAGAGAATTCTGTAGAAGGTGTCACTGCTTCAGGCTGGTATCAGGCACCCATTCTGGCCTATGTCTCCAGGAGAGTCCCTGTCCTGGGATTCGCATTCCCTGACGAAGAAAGAATGGACGATATGAGAAAACTGTACAATGGAGATGCTCGCTTTTTAGATATGTACGATATTTCATACCTCTATTTCGGGTCTTACGAGGAATATGACTATAATTCAGTAGCCCTCAACCTTGACAGAGTCTATTCAGGAAAAGGAGCTTTCTACAAGCGGGAGCCTCCCCTCATTTATGTCTTGATAACAATCGATGTGGAACCTGATCTCCCCCCTGTTCTCACCTCTTACAGAGGTATAGAAGAAGGGCTCCCCTTCCTCATGGATCTGCTGGACAAATACAGGATACCTGCCACCTTTTTCGTCCTGGGGGAGACAGCGCAGAAGTATCCCTCTCAGATTGCTGGTCTGACCTCTCATGAAATTGGATGCCACAGTCTGTACCATGAGGATTTAAGAAAACTTTCCTTTGAAGAGAAAGAACGAAGAATAGAAGAAGCCACCTTAACCCTCCGTGAGCTGGCGGGTGATATCACCTCATTTAGGGCACCAGGCCATTCCTGCGACAGTGAGCTGATTTCAATTCTTGAGAGTGAAGGATATTCTGTTGAGGCTTCTGCCTGCACTCAATTCTTTTACCCTTATCATCCCTCACAGGAAGACTGGCTTTCACAAGGAAATTCAGACTTCCTGCGGGTCCCTGTCTCTCATACACCTTCCTATTTTTGTCCCCCCCTGGTATATCCCCGCTCATGGATAGATGTGTACCTTGATGCTCTCACGATTCAGGAGAGTTACAAACCAAAAATCATTGTCATTGGATTGCATCTCTGGGAGTTCGTAGATCTGAAAGCTCCCGGATACGAATCCTATACTCAGGCATGCGGTGAATACACACGAACTGAGTTTTCAAACCTCCTCGAATTTCTACACAAGAGGAGAGTCGCATTTCTCACAATGAGACAGCTCTATGGGATATGGGAAATCATCTGAAGCTCGCTGGTCAGAACTACTTGTTACACGTGTAACAATTTCTTTTTCACCACTGTATGGAGGCTGTTGAAAAACCTCTCATTTTGAGTGTTCTTTCTTGGCACGTTCAATACTCTCCTCTAGGATCTCCTTGCCTATTCTTATCTGTTGTGCAATATCAAAACCAACAATACGAGCGAAATCATACGAGCGAAATCATCAGTACGCAATTGATTGTTCCTAATACAGCCACCATTTGGTACAATTGCCACTTTACCATTTCTATCCATTCCAATTCTAACCAACAACTTGTGGAGCAAACCTTTTTATGAGTATTCTGAAACCTTCATTCATGATGCGTGGAAAGCTGGAGGCAGAGAAACTCAAGAAACTGGTACTTCCCCATACAGGAGCATCAAATGATAAAGTCATTGTGCCTCCCGCCTTTGGAGAAGACGCAGCAGTCGTAGATCTAGGCTTCACAAAGATGGTGGCAGCTTCAGACCCGATTACAGGAGCCCTGGAAAATATTGGCATGTATGCAGTGAACATCAATGCAAATGATGTGGCCTGCATGGGAGCAGCTCCTGAATACTTTCTTTCTGTCATACTCCTTCCCGATGAGTTTACAGACGATCAGATACAGAAAATTGCCTCAGACATCTCCAGAGAAGCTCGAAAATTGCATATCTCAGTCATTGGAGGCCACACAGAAGCTCTCGATACAGAAAACCCCATTGTGATAGGAACCATGATTGGATTTACAGAAAAGGTTATCATCTCTTCGGGAGCCTGCCTGGGCGATGACATCATTTTGACCAAGGGGGCAGCTATCGAGGGAACCAGTATTCTGGCTACAGACTTCTACGAGCTTCTAAAGGAGAAAATAGATAGAAAAACTTTAAAAAAGGCTCAGAATTTCCTGAAAAAAATCTCTGTTGTAAAAGAAGCTTTGATTGCCCGCGAATATGCCACAGCAATGCATGATCCTACAGAAGGGGGTATCGCAGGAGCTCTGCACGAATTGGCAGATGCTTCTCACTGCGGATTCCACGTTGATGTCAAGAAGATTCCCATCTCAAAGGAAACCATGAAGATCTGTTCTGTTCTGGACATCAACCCATTAAATTTGATCAGTTCAGGCTCACTCCTCATCACTACAGACAAGAAATATTCAAATCTCTTAGTGGAAGCTCTGAGAAAATCAGGAATTCTTGCAGAAATCATAGGGGAGATCACACAGGAACGAAACCTCGAACCTGTAATCCAGGATGAACTGTGGCGCATCCCTGAGGAGCTCAGATAGCAATCATGGTGGAGGTCATCTGGACAGATGGAATGGTTCTCACATTCTCTGTGATAAAGGTGTCGAGTTTCTTCAATTCTTCTACAGTGATCTTGGCAATGACATCATATTCTCCATATACTACATACGCTTCATCTACGTTGGGCATTGCCTTCATTCTCTGCACTACTTCTCTTTCCTTCCCTGCATCAGTGACACAGAGTACGAATGCGGTAACCATGTTCTCACCTGGTTGGAGCTTCTTTTTATGCTTATAAAGGTTTTGCTGGAATAGCTTTCCATCCCTCCATATCAGTTGTTACACGTGTAACATTTTCCTTCTAGGCTAATTCTGAGCTAATCAACCCTGCAAAGGAGGATCCATTCTCCCTTTTTCTGTCCTGAGGGTTCTCGATCGTAGTAGATGTCAAAGATTTCTCCCGAATCTGTGAAAACACGGTAATAGTCTCTCCCCACTCCCCAGGAACCCCTCTTGTCAGATTTCATTTCAGGGGCATTTCCTCTTCTCTTGCCGTAGAATTCTTCAATTCTCCCTCTTTTTCTGTAGTCATGCCATTCTTTCAGTAATCCTGTAATTTTGTAAGACTTCCCTCTCCAAATGAATTCTGCAGGAAGCCCCGGTTTCTTTTCCAGCAGCGGCTCTTCTGCAAATTTTACTGTTATAGGTTCAGAGTAGAAATCCATGCTATCCTCTCATGTGTAATGGTCATCTATTGAAGGAATAGATCGGGCCTATCCCTTCTTTCTGATAATGTCTACCCCGATCAGATCTTTCAGCACTCCAGGCATTATTACTGAGCCATCTTCCTGTTGGTAATTCTCGAAAATAGCGACAATTGCTCTGGATGTGGCCAGAGCTGTACTGTTCAATGTGTAAACGAACCTGTTTCCTTCAGGTGTTCTGTATCTGACATTTAGCTCACGTGCCTGATAATCTGTGCAGTTTGAACAGGACACTACTTCTCTGAACATCTGCTGCTTCGGCATCCAGGCTTCAATATCGTACTTCTTGGCAGCTACTCCACCTAGATCGCCTGTACAGACATTGACGACTCTGTATGGTATTTCAAGCTTCTGGAAGATCTCCTCAGCATTCTGAATCATCAATTCATGCTCATCCCATGACTGCTCAGGAGTGGAGAACACGAACTGTTCCACTTTATTGAACTGATGGGACCTGAAGACACCCTTAGTATCTTTACCATGGGCCCCAGCCTCCTTTCTGAAGCAGGCGGAGAATCCTGCATACCGCAAGGGAAGGTCACCCTCCTCGAGTATTTCATCCATGTGGAATGATGCCAAGGTATGCTCTGAGGTGGCAGTCAGATACAGGTCCTCATCCTCGATCTTGTACAGAACATCTTCAAAAGCACTCATGTCCACGCACCCTTCGACAGCCTTCCTGGTTAACATGCAGGGCGTTTCCATCAGCTTGAAACCCTTCTCCCGCATGTGGGAGAGAGCCGTGCAGATGAGGGCCATATCGAGAAGGACAGCCTCGTTCTTCAGGTAATAGAATCTGGATCCTGCCACCTTGC
>CAZFAR010000249.1:0-4074 GCA_964516825.1 uncultured Thermococci archaeon | reverse complement strand
CGAAAGATTTATATATTCAGAGAACAAGAATACACAGTGATATGGAACCGTTGGATTTTGGACACACTTCATCAAATCGAACGGAAAATACAGGGGTGTAACACTGCCGTGCAGTGAAAGAAACTGATGAAAAGAGCAACAGGAGGTGATATGTCAATGTATGTAAAAACCATAGAAGAAGGAATGCCAAACATTGGGTATTCCATTCCTCATGCCATATGTAAGTGCGGATCGACCAATGCAACTGAGCTTATGGGGTATGGTCCCGACGAGTATGAGTTCTCAACTCCTTACTGCCGCAGGTAGTAATCTCTCATTTCCAGGACAGCTATTCCCTATAACGAGGAGGTGAAATTGTGAAACAGTCGCAATACAACCACTACATTCCTCTCGAAGATGACAAGAACATCCTCTTCAATACCTTGAGCGGGGCAATTCTGATCATGGACAAAGATGCGAGAAACAGTCTAGAAAAGATACAAGAAGTGGAAGCGGAACTTCCTCAAGAAATAGTGAGCAATTTCAGACAGAATGGGTTAGTAGTAGAAAACAGTGAGAATGAACTGCTGAAATGCAGAGACAGATACAATGCAATGCGCTACAATCCACAAAGCCTTTCTTTCGGCTTAACACCAACTGCCAGATGCAACCTCTCCTGTGAATACTGCTGGCAGAGAATTGACCAGTCACTTGTAGAGAAGCATGACCAGGCAGCAACGATGTCAGTATCCACATTGAAAGGTGTTCTTCTCTTTGTAAAACAAGCCATAGAGGTACTGAATGTTACGAATTTCCCTATTTTCTTCTTTGGGGGGGAACCACTGATAGACAAGGGATTAGTCTTTCGCATTCTCGAAGATCTGTCGCAGTGGACTGAGGAACGTTCCATGAGCTTCAATTCAACCTTTTACACTAACTGCACCCTCTTCGATCAATCCTTCATTGATGGGCTGCAGAGATATACTGTCAACCTTGTAAAGACGACTCTGGATGGCCCACAAGAGATCCATGACCTGTACAGGCACTACAAGAATGGTGAAGGTACTTATGAGCACATAGTAACCAACATAGGGCTGCTTTTGGATGCTGGAATCAAGGTGGAAATTCAGTTCAACATTAACCGCCATTACAAGCACATGCCGGAGCTGTTTGATGATCTCAGTGAAAGGGGTCTCAAGCAGATCATTGTTGCAAGCTACCCTGTATATGATCCTCCTGTTGTAATTCAAGAAGTTTCAAGAGCTTATGGACTTCTCGATGAGAGCTTCCCCATCCAACAAAGTCAGTTTGCTGTCCCCTTCAAAGATGTACCAGAAGTAAGAACGCAAATCTATCGCTGGGCCTTCGAGAAAGGGTTCACTCTCCCTCCGCCAGATCTGGGACTATTGCATTGTTCTGCTGTCTCACACTACCACAATATCATTGATCCTTCTGGGGATGTGTACAAATGCGTGGCCACCATGCTCCTGAAATTCATGCGAGTTGGCCACATCCATGAAAATGGATATTATGAACGTTATCCATTTTTTTATGAATGGGCGAACAACGATCCCACTTATGTAGAACCATGCCAGTCATGCTCCCTTCTTCCCAGCTGCTGGGGTGGATGCATATTTGGTCGCAAGCTGATCGGAGTTTCACACGTGTGTGAAGTGAGTCAATTCTGCGGAGAAGAATACATCAAGATGTACCTGAAGCAAAAGTATCCAGAAGAGCTAGAATCTCTTAGAATGGAATAGCAAGAGTTCCAAAAAAAGAGAAAACAGGCAATCTACGTGATCACTGGCAAGAGCCTGGAAAGTACACTCAGCTCACCTTCAACTTGGAGCAATCCCTGCGTCAGAGCCATTACTGGGTGTATCTCTCTTTTCATGATGCGATCCATAACATCAACAGTCAGATGCACTGTTACATTTGCGGATTCAACCTTTCCTTTTTCTAAAGGTATTTTGTCCACATAGCTCACAGTGCCATCTTCTTTGAATCGAATGAAGTATCCAATGCTGATATCGTCCAGGAAGAACTGTATGCTCTTGTTCCACCCTTTGTTGATGTTTGCAAGAGCATTAAGTCTTTCTTTGAACATTTCCATGAGGGTATCTGCCAACACTTCTTTTTCCACTGTTCCACCTCGCAGCTTATTCTATAGCTCTTCACGTGACAAAGTATATAAGTGTTATCAAGAACTGGGATTGTCACATTGTTGGTTGGTCATGATTTCCATTTGCGTTTCTTTTCTTTTAGCTTCCATTCTATGGAATCAGAGTATTGATTGAAATGAGCTGATTTCTATGTGCATTATCTCCCTCCCCTACTCTGTGATCTCTCACTTGAACTGTGTATGTTCAGGAATTCATTGAAGTGCTTTTATCATGCTGATTTCAGATTTGTCAATGTCTGAAATTCACGTATATGATTATTACTTCCTTGATTATTACTTCCTCCTCTTCTTCATCCAGTCATGTGCAAAAATTTCAGCTTCTCCAGTTTGTATACCTTCGAGTATTTTCTGAGCTACGTGTTCTGCAGGGTCTGCTGAGAATGACGTATTTCCCTCCTGTTCTTCCTAATTATCAACAGAACCCCTAATTGTATTCCTTTCAAAGTTGGTAAGAGTTATATAAGGGTATACTACGCTGACAACGATATTGTCGTCTTCGAGCTCTTCCCTTGCAGTAAGACTGATACCTACCAAGGCTCGTTTTAAAGAGGAATATGCACCCATGTAGGGCAAATACATTAGAGCAGTACCTGAGCTAACATTGATTATGGAGCCCCCTCCCTGATCCCTCATGATAGGAATTACCTGCTGCATCGCAATTAGTGGGCCCACGAGGTTTAAATCAAAGATATAACGAAATGTGCTGATATTGATATCCTCTACAGGTGCGTCATATCCCTGTCCTGCATTGTTTATGAGAATATCTACTCTTCCGAAATGCTTTCTGGTGTGCTCAACCATCTTTCTAATTTCAGCTTCCTTTGTCATGTCGGCAGTCACTACTAAAGAATCTGTCAGTTCCTTTGAGATGTCATCAAGCCTGTCTTTAGACCTGGAAACCAGAGCAACTTTAGCACCTCTTGCTGTAAGAAGTTCAGCAGTAGCAAGACCAATTCCTGATGAAGCTCCTGTTACGATGGCGATTTTATCCTGTATGTCCATAGGAACACCTTTTTCTGTCTTTCAAAGTATAATTGGTGCGTTCATAGACATATAAATCCGTGTGCTGCAAGAGAACAAGCCAGGTCCAATGTTAGCTATTCTCAGGCAAAAAATCTCTTGCTGGTGTCATGCCATTTCCCCCTCATTTCACCAAGATTTATAAGCATCAGCAAAAACACCTCTCCATGAAAATCTCGGAAATAATTGGTAAGTCAGTAGACATGATAAGTGCAAACCCCATAATTCTGGTGCCAGCTCTGATCCCAGCGATTCTGCAGATCATCAGAGATGCATTACAGTTCGGATGGACCTTCTCAATGGCAGGTTACTGGAGACAATTCGCAGAGATGGACTGGGAAACCTTAAGTCCTGGAGAAGCTATGGGAATGTGGCAAGGAATGTTTCCCCAAGTTGCAGCCTTCCAGGTAGTGGACACAATTGTTGGCATTGTCATCTGGATATTTGGAGTGATAGCTTTCTCAATGGTCATATCCATGGCAGCAGCCTATTTTGAAGGAAAGAAGATGACTCTTTCTGAAGCTTTCACAAGCATTTCCGGAAAACTCCTCCTGTTGATAATTGTCTCAGCAATCGTGTGGGTTGGTGTCAGACTGGGACTCTGTGCATTGTGTATTGGTGCTCTCATCGTGTGGGTGCTCTTGTCCCTGGTAAGGCAGGGCGTAGTTTTGGACAGTCTTGACCTTGGCACTTGTCTCTCCAAGAGCTACGGGATTGCAAAGAACAACTTCTTTGACATTCTCCTGATAATTGGTCTCTTCTTCGTAGTCAAGATAATCGTGGGACTCATCCCCATTCTGGGAGGCGGCCTGGGTTATCTAGTGGACACTTTCTCCGTCGGTGCTATGACTATCTTCTATTTCGATAGAAGATGAAGCCATCATCAATGGTAT
>CAZFAR010000248.1:0-4085 GCA_964516825.1 uncultured Thermococci archaeon | reverse complement strand
CTATCTTTTCAGGAAGACCTGTACAGGATGCTTCTGGAATACAGATTGAGACTCTTTTTTAGATCCAAGAGACTGGATATTCTAGAGCGATTCTACCATCTGCTGATTTCTCCTGTGGAGGATTTCATACAGGGGAAAAATCTGTGGTATGCTCCTCACGATCTCCTGCATTACGTACCGTTTGCATCTCTTTTTGATGGAGAAAAGTTTCTTGTACAGAACAATTGTGTGGCTGCAGTTCCCTCTGCCAGTCTTCTGATGGGTATCGGCACATGGGGCCACTCTCTGGATACATCCTTGCTCGTGAAAGGGTCTGATCTTTCTTTCGCTGAACAAGAAATAGAGGGGATACAGAGATTTTTTAGGGACAAAAAGATACTGTTCGGGGATAATGCTAGATTAGACAGAATCTCTAGATATTTACCGAGAAATGTAGTACATTTCGCATGTCATGGATATATGCGGCAGGATAGTCCTCTTTTTTCGGAATTGAATCTTTCAGAGCCTTATGTTCTGAGAGCGAAAGATGTGCTGGCCATGGATTTTTCTGGATCTCTGGTAGTCTTGAGTGCGTGTAATACAGGGGTTAACAAGATTCTAGCTGGGGACGAACCCATGGGATTTTTGCGGAGCTTCCTATATGCAGGAGCTAAGAGTATTGTGTCCAGCCTATACTTTGTGGATGATGAGTCTACCTCAGATTTGTTTATCAAGTTTTACAGGAACCTGAGAGAGGGAATGTCTCCTGCAGAATCTCTTCGGAAAGCACAGATTTTCTTTATAGAAAAGGGAACGCATCCTTACTTTTGGTCTCCTTTTATTGTGGTTGGGGGGTTGAGGTAATCCTGCCTTGAGGATACTCGTTTCAAGAGTTCAGTTCTATGGTCTTCAACACGATGTCAACTTGGCAGAGCTCTCTTCGCATATGTACCCCATCACTAGTCTATAGGACAACTAGCCAATGCATGTAGAAAAGTAGAGATAGTTCACCTCATATCTCTTTCGAAATCATAAAGCATTCCAGCCTCTTTGAGAAATTGATACTTCTTTTCCACATCTGGTGTACCTATATAGTAAAAGGCACAAAATACATCCGGACACTTAATTATCATCTCAATGACTCTATCCTTTTCCTCTTGTGACAGTTTATCTTCATAGGATCCCCACAGCAAATTACGCACATATCTCTCGTCAAATCTAAGCTGATCAGAATATTCTATGTACAGAGGAGACAAGGGTGCAGGCGACAAGAACAGCAATTTAACCACAGACCCTAATTCTGCCAGCAATCCCATCACATATACAGTCTGAAAGAAGTCTCCCATAGTCTCAAAAGGAAATCCCCACATGAAGGTGGACATCACATACCCGATAGAATCCACAGATAATCTGACAATCTCCTTTGCCAGCGGAATAGTAATCTTTTTCTCCACCATCTCCAAGACGTGCTCTGAACCCGATTCAATACCATACTGGATTCCTACACAGCCCGCATCAGCCATTTTCGAAATCAACTCCTCATCCATCAAATTAATCCTCCCCAGACACCTCCAGGTGACATCAATAGCTTCCTTTTCTAACGCATCACAGAATGTGAGAACCCATTTCCTGTTTAATACAAATGTGTCATCATTAATATGGAAATCTGTGACACCATACTCATACAATGCTTCCACTTCTGCAAGAACGTTTGAGACACTCCTCTGCACCGTATGATATCCCCACAAGGGGGCGACCTCACAGAATGTGCATCGATAGGGGCATCCTCTGGCAGTAATGACTCCTGCCTGGGCATATTTTGAAGAATCTATTCTATCATATGCAGGAAAAGGCAGTTCGTCCAGGTTCTGTATACGTTCCCGTTCCGGGGTAGTGACAACATTTCCATTGGAGCAGTAGACAATTCCCTTTACACGATTGTAGGGTAACCCTTTCGCCAAATCCGTCATAGTACCTTCACCTTCTCCTTTCACGATAGCATCAATGAATGGAAATCTCTCCATCAATTTTTTAGCCACAGAACTGGGTCCTGGACCTCCAAGAATGATCTCTTTTTCAGGCATTTCAGTCTTGATCCGCTTCAGAACAGGCAACAAAAAGGGAAGCGCATTGAACAAACAGCCAACAGCCAGTATACCTTCAGAATCTGAGAGAAAGTTCGTGATATTCCTCTGGTCCAGTGGATTCTCATACATCACTAATTGATAATCCCGGAAGTCCACTGAGATCCCTTCTTTTTCCAAGACCGATCTAATGTAAAGAGGACCCAATGGTACTGTTGTATTACCTTTCAATGGCGGCACGAAGTTAATTAGTGTCACAGACTTCATACAATCCCTTCTCTGGGAGTGTGGTTCTTTCCATTTATATAGGTTTGTGTGGAAAGGTTGCCAAATCATCAAGGACTACATGTTACACGTGTAACACCGTCCAAGCATACTTTACAAGGTGGAGTTCTCATTATGACTCACAGAAAAGTATATAAAGGGTGTGGGGCTCACTAAAAAAGAGGTGAATGCCATGAACATGACGATAGAGCAAGCATTAGGTCATGCAATGCTGGATTCAACCTTCCAGAATGAGCTCTTCAGCAACCCTGAGAAGGTTGGCAAAGAAATCGGTCTTTCACAAGAAGACATCAACCTGCTAAAATCCATGGATACAATTGACTTCTCAGAATTCAGAGAGAAACTCAACACCCAGCTAGAGAAGCTGCCAATAGTGCCCATCTTCTGCGCTGTATACTGACCATGAATACCTGCGACAGATTCTACAGATTCTGTGAATTTGGTAGGGAACTGGTGTACGACATAGAAGGAGCTACCGCATTCTTTCTGAATGAAACAGAAGCACGCCTCATAGATCATCTGCGTGAAGGAAAATCACTCAAAGAATCAATTTCAGCTCTAGAAAGCGAATTCATTGACGCAAAAGAAGCAGTTGAACATCTAAAGAACGAAGGTCTCCTAATAGACCCCCAGATTCCCTACCAGGATCTTCCACAGGTCTATACTCTGTCACTGAACCTGACCCAGCAGTGCAACCTGCGCTGCAAGTACTGCTATGTCGAAAATCCAGGCTCCCAGCCCTTCATGAATGAGAAGACTGCCAAAAAAGCAGTTGACTTTATCGCAGAATTTGAAGACATCGAAGGATTCGGCATCTCCTTCTACGGTGGAGAACCCTTACTGAATTTTCCAGTCATCAAATCCACCATCAACTATGCCTCCAAAGTGGGTGAGGAAAAGGGCTTCCCTGAAATAAAATACCATGTCACCACCAATGGTACCCTGCTCACTGATGAGATGATCGACTTTTTCACTGCTTATGATATCGATGTCATGCTGAGCATTGATGGTCCTGCTCCCATCCACGATGCAATGCGCGTCACACCTGATGGAGAAGGAACCCACGCCAAAGTGTCAGAAGCACTCCAGAAGCTCATCGATGCCAAAGGAAGGCACAGAATCAGTGTCAGCGGCGTCATAACCAACAAGGGAAGATTGAAAGATGTATTCGAGTACTTTTCGGAATTTCCACTTTGGGATATCAAACTCTCCTACGTGAGGTACCTGAATGAAAATGAAGAAAAGAAATATGCTCTCTCAAGAGCTCAGAAAGAAATCTACATGGAAGACATGAGAGAGATAGCTCTAGAGTGCGTAAACCAGATCCTGAATGGAGTGCGTCCTTCTTACTACAACTTTGAGAATATGATGCTCCAGTTGTGGAAGCACACCAAAAAGGACTACTTCTGTCCTGCGGGATTGAGGCGGTTCGGCATATCTCCAGGAGGGGAGATCTATCCGTGTGGACCTGCTGCAGATTTGGGAGAATTTCAACTGGGAACACTTGATGAAGGGCTGGACCAGACAAAAAGGGAGAGATGGGTATCCTACTCCTCTTTTAGAAACAGAGAAGAGTGCAAACCCTGTTGGGCCCGTAACCTTTGCATAGGTGGATGCCCCTTGCAGTGGTTGAGAGACGTGGATGAACAGCGCTGCAGCCTCAGCCGTCATACCACAAGGTTATCTATTGCACTTTACGCCTCTGTCAAAGAAAAAAATGAGATGATGCTCGCCTCC
>CAZFAR010000247.1:0-4123 GCA_964516825.1 uncultured Thermococci archaeon | reverse complement strand
ATACCACGCAACTCTCCCCTTGGACGAGAGTGCTGCCACAATGATGAGGGCAGCCAGGACAATCTTTTTCATGAGAGCACTTGATCGCAGAAATTAAAAAGGTTTGCGCATTCGTACAGCACTCTCACTGGCAGCACATTCTCATGGACTACAAGGCTCTGAGTTTTCCTGCTCAGCAGGATGCATAGGATCGATGTTACACGTGTAACATTCGTACTGTAAGTGTCAAACTGAACCCCGGTCAAACCAAAAAAGTTTAATACACCTTTAGGCTATCTAAGGCGATGCCACTCTATACAAGAAACCTGTTCATTCTCCTTACATCTACCTGTCTATTCTTTTCCAGCTTCTATCTACTCTTACCCACTCTACCCGAGTATACAGTTCTCATTGGAGGAGATTACACAGACGTTGGCATTGTTATTGGCGCTTTTACCCTTTCCTCTGTCCTTTTCAGACCTATTGCCGGGAAGTTCACTGACAGATATGGCAGAAAACCCTTGCTCATTTCAGGTGCAGTCATCTTTTTTTTATCCCCCTTTCTCTACCTTATAGCAGGGCGCATGAATCCTTTGCTCCTGGTGAGGATCTTTCATGGAGTAGGAATTGCAGCTTTTACTGTTTCCTCAGTCACCATGATAGCAGATATGTCCCCTACACACAGAAGAGGTGAAGCTTTTGGTGCCTTCGGCCTGGCAGCCATGATTGCGTTGACGGGGGCTCCTGCAGTAGGCACCTGGTTCAAGATCCATTTCTCATTTACTGCAGTCTTTCTGGCAGAAGCTGTTCTGGCAGCAATCTCTGTATTCCTCTCCCTCTTGGTGGAAGAACCTGCCCGCACTTGTTCTGAAGGTACATACAGAGGAGGAGGGTGGCTGCTCCCTTCTGCAATCATTTTCTTGTGCACGGTAACCTACGGGTCTATTGTTGCCTTTCTTCCTTTTTTTGCTGGAGATATTACTGGATTGTACTACACGTCCTATGCTCTCTCTTCCATTGTTGTCAGAATACCTATTGGCAGAATTTCAGATTCCATAGGCCGCCAGAGAATTATTGTTCCAGGATTACTGATAATGGCTGTATCCTTGATCGTACTATCCAGATCGCACTCTTTGTTCTCTTTAATGGTTTCAGGGGCTTTGTACGGCCTTGGGTTCAGCAGTTGCTATCCCACATTGACAGCCTTCCTGGTGGACAAAGTTCCTGAAGAAGCACGGGCTTACAGCCTTTCCTGCTTTACTGCTTCTTTTGACCTGGGAATAGCAGCTGGCTCCTTCATTTTCGGATTGATTCCTTTGTTTTGGATATATCCTTTGGGAGCTGTAGTTGCTTTTTCCGCAGTCCTTCTCTTCTGTCTGGGAGAACGTTTTAATTCCTGCTACCGAATCTCTTGGAAGTGATAACTTTAGTGAGAAGAAATTTGATGCTGTAAAGATGATACGTGAGATCAGAGATAAATTGAGCAAAGAATTTGAGAACATGAGCTACGAGGAACAGAAGAAATATATAAAAGAGAGAATAAAACCCAAATAGTCTTGCAAACTGAAATCTGCTCAGGGTGCTCAAAACGTAAAGGCATCACTCTCGTAACCACAAGTAAATACCTATAGCTGTAATCCCTGTAAAAACAAGGATCCAAAGAGAATCCTCCAGATACAGAGGGATCATCTTCTTCACGTAGAATTCTTTCAATGTCTCAACAGTCAGCATCTGATCTTTAAATGATGTAGAATAGGGTGTCAACTGCATGATTGACTGCCTCACTGATGTGATCTCACTGCGAATCGATCGAGAATCCATTCCGAGCCTCAAGAATCCATAGAAAGCACCTGTAACCCCACCGAAAAGCCAGGTTCTCCCTGTCCACTTTCTGTACGAAATTTTAGTCCAGATATAAGAGGCAGAAAAGAATAGAACTCCAAGTATGATCAGCAGCCATGATGATCTCTTCAACAGGTCAGGGAAAAGGAACTGAGAAATAATCAAATCCTTCTGGAGACTGTACATCTGCATCAAGAACTTGGTGCTCTCATAGCTGCCATACATGGATGTGACAAGAGCAATGCATCCTGCTCCGACACCTCCCATGAAGAGCTCTGCCGCCCACTTTCTCCCTCTTTGGTGACCCCAGAAGGAGACGCCCAGAAGTAGGGCTCCTGTAAAAAAGTACAGTCTGGTGAAAGTCTCCATCATCTGCGGGATATTTGTCATGATATAGGATTTTGCAGAAATGACTTGTGCAGAAATGAGCTGCTCCCGGAAAGTTGAAAAAAGATCATACCCCAGAAAGAGAACAGGTGGTACAGAGAGCACAGCGCCACTGATAAGAGCACTGCCTCCATATTTCTGGAAGAATCCATCTCCTTTCAGAAAGAAAAAACAAATGAGAATCAGGGAAAAGAACAGAAAGAGAATGCCAAATTCCTCAAGGATCTTTACAGGAACTTTGTACGAAGCAGTGTCAAGCTTCGTCTCTACAGTAATCAGCAAGTACAAGACTTGATACATGATGCCCATGAATCCTCCCATGATTAAAAGATCCAACCCACCCCTGACAAACATGTTTTGGGAAGGTTTCTCTTTCACCCTTTTTTTCTTCTTCTTCGCCTTGACCATACTCCATTCTTTCAGGGTTCCTTTATTAAGCTTTCCCCATCCATCTCCTTTGGCTTTTCTACACCAAGAAGATCCAGTATAGTGGGTGCCACATCAGCCAGTGTTCCTGAATTGAGCTGACATTTCCTGGTGATGATGAAGGGGACTGGATTGGAAGTGTGAGCAGTGTAAACTGCATCAGTATCCAGTTCTGTCATCTGCTCTGCATTTCCATGGTCTCCTGTTATCAAGACAGTATCAGTATTTATGTGGCAGGCTTCAACTATGCGCCCCAAGCATTCATCTACCACCTCGATTGCCTTTACACCTGCTTCAAAGGCACCAGTGTGCCCTACCATGTCAGGATTTGCGAAATTCATGATGATTACTTCGTACTTTCCAGAGTGAATCTCCTTGATCACCCTTTCTGTGATTTCGTATGCAGACATTTCAGGTTTCAGATCATAGGTAGCCACTCTTGGCGAAGGTATCAGAATGCGGTCTTCCCCCTTGAAAGGGTCTTCTTCTCCTCCATTGAAAAAGTAGGTTACATGGTAGTACTTTTCGGTTTCTGCAATACGCAACTGCCTTAGATTGTGCTTGCTCAGGACTTCTCCCAGCGTATTTCTAAGGGAGAGGGGAGGAAAGGCAATGGGAGCCTTGATGTCTTCTTCATATTCTGTCATGCATACAAAGTGTACATCCAGTTTTTTTCTCTCAAAATGATCAAAAGGATCATCTACGAACGCTCTGGTCAGCTGCCTGGCTCTATCAGGGCGAAAGTTGAAGAAGATCACTGAATCTCTGTCCTTAATAGTCTTTCCAACAATAGTAGGCTGGACAAATTCATCAGTTTCTCTCCGACTGTAAGAAGCTTCTAAAGCAGCTTCAGCAGATTCAGCTTTCAATCGAGCTGCACCTGTCAAGGCTTCATATGCTCTCTGGGTTCTCTTCCAGCGATTGTCCCTATCCATGGCATAGTATCTGCCCATTACAGTGCCAATGCTGCCAGTTCCTTCTCTGTGCATGTCGTCATTGAGCTGCTGCAGGTAAGTGCTCGCACTCTTGGGGAGAACATCCCTCCCATCCAGGAAGGCATGGACAACTGTCTCTGTGTCATGCTTTCTTGCAAGCTTAAGCAGGTTGAACAAATGGTTTAGGTGGCTGTGCACTCCTCCATCTGAAACCAGTCCCATGAGATGAAGTCTTGAATTCTGGTTCTTGACATTCTCTATTGCTTTTCCAAATATTTCATTCGTGAAGAAACTTCCATTCCGGATTGCTTTATTGATGCGGGTGAAATCCTGATATACGATTCTCCCTGCTCCCAGGTTCAAATGACCTACTTCGGAGTTTCCCATCTGCCCGTTTGGCAATCCTACATCTTCTCCAGAAGCACCTAAGGTAGTATTGGGATATTGGGAAAGCAAGTGATCGTAATAGGGGGTACGAGCATGCAGAATAGCATTACCCTCTTTCCTATCGGAAATCCCCCAGCCATCCAGGATAATAAGCAGGATCATGGCCT
>CAZFAR010000246.1:0-4133 GCA_964516825.1 uncultured Thermococci archaeon | reverse complement strand
AGGAGAACTCTGAATTCCTCCTGCTTTAGATACTTCAAGTGTGGTGCCAGCAAGTCCAATTCCTTTCACTCTTGTGAACTGTTCAATTGAACATCATCATTCATACTATAAAGAACAATGGAAACCTTTTTAGTTCTCCACGCTTACCCTATCCATGCAGTATGGTGTTTGTGGATTCTGCAGGTCGAAAAAGGAAATCTTTGAGAATCTGAATCTCCTTGAAGTTCAGAAAACATTCTATAAGCCTCCTCGAGAAGAAACTGCAAGGAAATGGCGAAAAGAGGCCTCCCCAAAATTTGTTTTTACTGTGAAGGCCTGGCAAGTAATTACACATCCTGAATCCAGTCCCACCTACAGAAAGACCACCATTCCCGGAAATAAAGAGAAATTCGGTTTCTTTCAGCCAACAAAAGAGGTCTTTGATGCTTTTGATACTACAGCTGCCATTGCCAGGCTACTGAGAGCTGAAATCATAGTCTTTCAAACACCTGCAGCATTCGAACCGGAAGAGAAAAATATTAAGAACATGAAAGAGTTCTTTTCCTCTCTTGGCAGAGAATTCGTTTATGTCTGGGAATCCAGAGGGAACTGGACCTCAGATACTGTCGAGAAGATCTGCAAAAGCTTAAACCTCATCGATGCTGTGGATCCATTCAGGAGAGAATCGGTAACATCACTCCAGTATTTCAGACTGCATGGTTCTCCTCCTGGAAAGCGGATGTACTCGTATACGTACACAGACGAAGATTTGAGGAACCTATTCTCCTTTTGTAATGATGATACCTACGTTCTCTTCAATAATGTTACCATGTTCGAAGATGCTCTGCGATTTCAGAAACTCATCCAATCTATATCAGGAGAAAATGGGGCCGCCGAGATTTGAACTCGGGTGTCAGGCTCCCAAAGCCTGGAGGATCGGCCAAGCTACCCTACGGCCCCTGCCCCTTACTCATTTTCTGCACTTTATAAGCTTTTTGAATACTGTCTATTGATAACCGAAAACTTTAAATAGTGTCGATCTCAATAATGATTAGTGATATAGTGGTCACGACGTTCTTGAGACGCGGATTCAGACCCTTTGCCATGCAGAGGAAGAATGGTCTGGAAGCAGGAACTGCCTACATTGTGAAAGAAGAGAGACCGCGCGAGAGCTACAGGGCCTTTACAAGGCTTCTGAGACAGAAAAACGGGTTAGTCATCACGCGGATTCATCCCCGCAGGGTGAAGAAGCGATTTGGTATTTCCAGTGAGATCTTGTGGTTGTCCACTGTAGAGGGAAAGAACACGATCGAACCAACACAACTGAGCAAGCTGGCCTTCATTATCAACCACTTCGTAAGGGAGAACAAGGGGGCTGCAGTGCTTCTGGATGGACTTGAGTACCTGATTCTGCAGAATGACTTTGATACAGTGCTGAAATTTGTCTATTCAATAGCAGATTACATCTCTCTGCACAATGCGATTCTTCTACTGCCTTTGAGCCCAAAAATACTTTCAAAATCCCAGATGAAGATGCTGGAAAGAGAACTGGAGCCTTATTAAATCTTGTGATCTTCCTGGGAATCTCTTCCAATGATTTCTTTTGTATTCAGAGATGTATCTGCATCTCATGTTACACGTGTAACATTCCAGGAGCTCTGTATTGCCATCTCAGTTGAATCAGAAGTTAGGATACCACAAGAACCTGCTGATATCTGCAATGCTATCTGTCTTCAGTACAAATATGTGAGAAACAAAGAACTAGATCTTTTGACCACATTTGCTGCAGAACTTCGCATCTGGAGACATTCTCTGCCCACAATTCGAACAGTATCTTTCCTCCGACTTCATTCTTTCGAATTCCGGTACTGTGATTTCCCCTTTAGCTAACCGATACTTGAGCATCTTGAGGGCATCTGTCTCTGCCTCTGAGGGTTTCGCCACTTCTATGGGTCTCAAGGTCTCTATGGGTTTCGCCACTTCTATGGGTTTCAAGGCCTCCATGGGCTTGAAGGTCTCTACAGGTCTAGCTACCTCTTTAGCTATCTCTATGATTCCTTTCCACAAGTCTCTCAGGAATTTGAAGAAGACAGCAATGAATACTCCTGTAAGGAATGAAAATACTGCTACTGGAAGTACTTTTGAGACAATATGAACCTGGTATTCATTCTGGATATCACTTCCAATCTGAGTTAGAAATGGTGCCTCCTCTGTCAGACTGCGAATGTATGTTACCGCCAAAAAACCAAATAATACTGTCAGTGCGATTGCTGCTATCTCCGTGATCAAGTACTTCGTGCGACTTGAATTTGTCTTCTTCTGGAGAATGGCTGCTCCTGCAAAGAAACTGACCACAAGAAAAATGCCAGTCATGAGCGAACATACAGTAGTATAGAGTATTCTGGGAAAAACATATGCCTCCAATTCAGCTGCAATTTCACTGTGGGCCCTAAGGAAATACCAGAATACAGCGTATCTTACAATAGACACTTCTTGAAGCACTTTTCCACCACAGATACCTGCCAATACTAATACTATTATCATGATCATTTTCTTCATTAGTTTCATTGGAATACCACCTGGGATTAATTGGAATTGCTATATATAAGTCTTTCGACACACTTTGGTTGAGAAATAGTTTCAATAAATATTGATATCTGTAGATTATGATGTAAAAAGACGATTTTCCATCTTCCATCGAAAGATTTATAAATGAAATGCATAGTTTGCACATATTTCTTACTGGAGTCCTTCTCGGTACTGCAGTAGACAACTTCAGTCAGCATTGCGGAGGATCAAGATGACAATAAAAGCTGTACTCTTTGATTTGGGAGGAACATTAATTGACAATCGTCTGAGTACTTTTGAAACGTTTCAGAAGATACTGGAGTGCAGAGGGATACAGGTCTCTACTAAAGAGATTGAGGGAGCCTTCACTGTAGCAAGAGAAGAACTGGGAGATGAATATGAAAGGAAAATTGGGAGAATACCTGCTTCAGAACTCTACAGGATGTGGGATACTCAGGTCTTGAAAGCATTAGGAATCGAAGATGGAGATCTGGCACAAGAGATCAATGAAAAGTGGTTTTCTGTCAGCGGAGCAGTAGTTTTCCCGGATGTCAATCCCATTCTGACTGTTTTAGGAGGGAGAGGCATCAAGAAGGGAATACTCTCCAACGCTTATGAAGAAGAGATCAGGCAAATCTGTCAGGTGGTAGGTCTGGATGAAGCGCTCTTTGATGTTATCGTGGGAGCAGATACTGCAGCCAGAATAAAGCCAGACCTGGAAACCTTCAGGTACGCATTGAAAAAGCTAGGAATAAACCCCGAAGAAGCAATCTACGTAGGAAATAAAATAGAAAAGGATTACATACCAGCAGAAAAGGCAGGCATGACTCCTTTCTTAATTGTAAGATCAGAAGACATAGACATACCTGAGAATATAAGGTGTGTTAGGAGTTTACTGTCTTTGAAAGATTATCTGGAGTGATTATCTCGCTACAACTCTTCGACGTGTTGTTATCATGAAATAATCGAGTCAAACTGCAGCATGCAGGTTCATTTCTTGATAACTTCATCAGTCCTTTATCTAAAAAATGTTACACGTGTAACAACCAATCTACCACCCTTACCGACTATCGAAACCTTTATATATTCCTGAAATTTCAGAAATTACTGAAGGATTTGATTCCTATGAACACTCCTATACGGATTGATCTGGTACAGGAACTCGTCTCCATGGCGCGAAACTGGGGACTCTCAGAAGGAAGTGCATCCATGTATGCCACTCTGGCCTTATCAGGAAGAGCTCTGAACATGAACGAACTCCAGGAGCTGACAGGATACAGCCTATCATCAGTATCTACCCATCTCAAGAGTCTGACAGACAAGTATCTCGTCACCAGAATGAAAAAAGATGGAGTCTACTTCTACAAGGCGGAGACACACTTTGAAGAGATCTTCAGATTACTGACCAAAGAACTTCTGGAAAGAAATATTATTCCATTGTACAGAAAGGTGGCTGAATTCAAAGACCTGGAGAAAGGAGCCCTGCATCAGCATCTATCCAGTCTGGAAGAAGAAATGCAGAAATTGATCGATTATCTGACCAGAATCACGGTAATAAGAGGTGAAACTCATGCTTCTGAAGAAGA
>CAZFAR010000245.1:0-4135 GCA_964516825.1 uncultured Thermococci archaeon | reverse complement strand
GCAATTATCCTGGTAGAGGGCCAGAAAGACCTTAAGGCATTGAGAAAACTGGGAATTGATCACACTGTAGAAAAAATAAGTGGAAAACGAATACTTGATGATCTGTCTTTTCTTGAAGGGAAGAATGTGATTGTTCTAACTGATTTTGATCGAAATGGTTGCCAATTATTCAAGAGAATGAAAAATGAACTGGAAGTCATGGGATTCAATCCCAATGTGTACTACTGGCGGCAGTTGAAAAGTGCTACAAAGGGAATCAAAGGAATTGAAGAATTGTCACAGTTCTGTAAATAGACTTGGAATTCTCAAGAGATTACTCTATTCCGAGGAGTGTTTTCGCTTTCTCGACTGCATCACGTGCATCTTCGCCATATGCATCTGCTCCTATGCTGTCTGCAAAATCTTGAGTGACAGGAGCTCCCCCTATCATGATCTTCACCTTGGGTCTCAATCCTTCAATTTCCATGAGGTCGATGACTTCTTTCATTTCCTGCATCGTCACTGTCAATAATGCAGACATGCCGAGAATATCTGGATTCTTCATTCTTACTGCTTTGACAAACTTTTCAGGAGGAACATCCACTCCCAGATCGATGACTTCGAACCCTGCTCCCTCCATCAGCATGCCTACCAGATTCTTCCCAATGTCATGGATATCCCCCTTTACTGTCCCGATCATGAAGATGCCCTGTGGTCTTATGTTGTGTTCTGAAAGAAGTGGTTTGAGGATCTCGAGACTGGTATGCATGGCCCGCGCAGAAATGAGAACTTCAGGAACTGAAATCTCCATATCTCTGAATTTTTCTCCAACAGAATCCATTCCCTTGATCAGCCCCTTGTTCACAATATCAATAGGTGGGATACCCTGGTTCAGCGCCTTCTCAGTGAGAACTTTCACCTGGGGGGCATTTCCCTCAATCAATGCCTCGGCAATCTCGGCGAGGAGACTCATGAGTAAGAGACATTCTCCCTTCTTTAAAAGGTTTCTGTGCTTGTTCTCAGGCGGTGGTAAGAAATGTACTTTGCTTCATTTCTCTGGAAGAAGAAACTGTTCCCTCTCTTTTCTGTCTTCCAGGAGTTCATGGTCACAGATTTTCAGTCGTATGTTCCTCTTTCTAAGAATCTTCTGAAGTTCTTCAATGAAGACTCCGGGTTCCCTTACATGCACTCCTCCAACATGGGTCCTCATGAATCCACAGGAAGGAGAACCTCCAACAGAAATGAGACCAAAGATATCAAACCCTGCATTCTCATATTCTTTCACTGTTCGACCTATTTCTTCTGCCAGCCTCTTGCAGTGGTTCCTGTACTCTACAGTATCGTAGTCTTCCTTGCTTGAGGGTGGCCTGAAAAATCCGTATCCTATCTCAGGACAGGGGAGCTGAATTAAACTAATATCTGAGTCTATCAATGTCTTGATTATGTCTCTCTTGATCTCTTTCGTTCCTTCCGCCCGCGTCAAGGGATCGAGAAGACAGTGACAGACAAGAACTGCTCTATTCATAGACAGGGGTTAACCAGTGCTTGTATTTCTCTCTCTTTCCTCTCACGATGGCAAAGAACTCTTCCTGCATCTTCTTGGTCACAGGCATATCAGTGTTCTTCACTTCCCGGTGATCCACCTTCACAATGGGCGCTAACTGCACACCAGTTCCGCAAAAGAAAAGCTCATCGCACACGTACAATTCAGATCTCTGGATTGGCCTCACCTCAGTAGGAATATCCAGATCCAGAGCCACCTGCAGAAGGGTTTTTCTGATAATGCCTTCCAGAATATCAGCATACTCGGGAGTGGTGATCAGGGTTCCATTGCGTACCATGAACAGGTTCATTGCAGAGCCTTCTGAGACATACCCATTCTCTGTCAAGAAGATGGCATCATTAAATCCAGAATGCGTTGCTTCCGCTTTAGCCAGGCACGAATTCACGTACGTACCGGAGATCTTCCCTCTGGCAGGGATGACTACGTCAGGAATTCTTCTCCAGGTACTCGTACAGACATGGAGTCCACCAGTCAAGGGGAGGTACTCTCCAAATCCTAGGGCAAACATGAGGAAAGAACTTGGTACAGTAGTGATATCCATGCCCACAATTCTGGGACCAACACTCTTGAATGCAAGAGGTCTGATGTAGACATCGCATCGGAATTCATTCTTTCTCAACAATTCTTTGGTAATGTCAATGAGTTCATCTACCGAGTATTTCAGATCGATGAAGATGAATCTCACTGAATCGTGTAATCGTTCGAAGTGATCTCTGATCCTGAAAATATACATTTGATTCTGTTCCTCATTCCAGTATCCACGCAGTCCTGCAAAGACTGCAGTTCCGTAATGCAGAGCATGGGTAGAAACTGGTACTTTAGCATCCTCCCACTTGACGAACTCGCCTTCCAGAAAGCAGAATTTTGGCAGTGCAATTTCCATTCTCTCACCTGGCTTTTGATCTACCTATCACCATATAAAGGTAATGTCAGATCATTGTCAGGGGGTAGCCAACCGGATCATGAACAGAAGAGTCAGGTGCGTGATCTGGCTCTTTTTAAGAATAGCAAACCCATGAGCAGTATCAGAATGGCTGCAATACTGAACACGATCTTGTAGTAGCTGATCTGCCCAAGACAGTAAATGCAGTTGCTGTCTGTTACGACAAGGACACATCCATTTGCCACCACAGGAGAGTAAACGCTGCTTCCCAGACGATAGGACTCCTTAATCTTACCAGTCTTGATATCTAATCTGTAAAGGATTCCTTCGGCTGATCCAACAAATACTTCACTTTTTGTTAGTGCTGGAAGGGTCGACTCTCCTCGTATGAGTACTTCCCACAGTTCCCTTCCTGTAACAGCATCGAGGCAAGACACTCTATTCAAACCACGCACCACCACCATGCCATGGCCTACAGCAAGCGGCGCCTCCCAGCCTTGAGGAAGCTGGTATTCCCACACAGTGGTTTGGGTTTTCATATCCACAGCCAGGACATACCCTTTCAGTACCATGTAGAGCCTGCCCTCGTTGTATGTTATCCAGAAGGGGGCAACGCTTCCGAATTCTGTGAATGAAGAAGGAAGAGCACCTTCGTGTCTCCATATGACCGTGCCTGTCTGTGCATCGAGACACACTAGTTCACAACTATCCCGATGTGCACTGCAGCTCTCTTCATCTTTACAGATTTCCAGATGAAATAGTATGTGTCCCTCTGCGAGGACTGGAAATCCCATTCCCGCTGCAGCATACACTGGCTCATCAGCCGTTGAGTAGCGCCACATCTCTCTGCCTGTTTCCCTGTCGAGAGCTACCAGTGCATACCATTGAGGAGGTGCCCAGCAATAGTGTTGACTTTCCCAGCCCGTGAAGGGATCTCTTTCTACTGTAACATACACAAGAGTGTCACTAACAAGGGGACTTAGCTTGTACAAGCCAGGGAGCTCCTTCTCCCATATAATTCCCCCCGTTTCCGCATCCAGACACTGGAAAAGGTCTTCACGAGTCGCCAGGTACACCTTCCCATTTGCGACTGTTGGTGTCAGTGAGCAGGGTGAAAAAGCGGGCACCTTGTAGAGGAGTTCACCTGTTTGGAAGGCTAGGCAATAGAGAGTCTGTGAATCAAAAAGGAAAACTCTGTCCCCCACTACAGCTGGAGACCGTTCATAGTGTTTGGGATATCCATTACCTCGTTCCATCTGATACTGCCACAGGGTTTCAAGAAATCGGGGGATTTGAGTCTCCGAGAGGTAGGTATGGAGAGGATCATGCCCTAATTGAGGCCAGTCTTCATTAGGATTTTGGTCGAACCGAACCATGAACAGAATGCATATGCACAGCAGGGTCATGTATTTCATAGTTACACCTCTGTCACATGATGCTTTAAGGTTTTCCCTCCAGTTATCAAGGACACACCCAATCAAAAGCAATTGGAGGACTTCCGGTTCGGAAGTATATTGTGTACCAATTCCACATTTTTAGGAAGAAACAAAGACCTCCCTCATATGGTGCGTCATTGAAATGCTCAATATTCCATTGGTAGGCATATACTTCGCTTAGAAGAACTGCTCGGCCCCGTCCATACCGGGCTGCCCAATACCAGAATATACCACCTTTAACCACCTACAACCACCTACTGCTGTGTCGCACAT
>CAZFAR010000244.1:0-4141 GCA_964516825.1 uncultured Thermococci archaeon | reverse complement strand
ATACGTATACCAATGCCTGGGCATCTGCCACCATAGATACAGGGAATCCTATGGAGAGTCTGGCCAGAAACTATTTGGAGATTTATCTTAATATATCCATGGATCTGATGCTGGAGCGCATTATAACCCTGATAAGAGTGTTTGACGTTGATGGTATGGTGATGCATTCCAATAGATCATGCAAACCGTATTCTTTAGGACAGTATGATCTGGCCCGAAAGGTCAAAGAAGAAACTGGTATACCTGTGCTGATCATTGAAGCAGATATGGTGGATTCGCGGGCATATTCAGAAGCGCAGGTGAAAACGAGGATAGAAGCTTTCTTAGAATCTCTGGGTGAGTAGATGTGGTGCGGTATCGATATTGGAGCTTCTACAGCAAAAGTGGTGATATTCGATGAGGGAATCGTGTCAAAGGCTGTTATTCCCTGTAGATTTGATACTGCTCAGACTGCTGAAGAGGTATTCGAAAGTGGGTTGCAGAGGGCAGGCATCACCAGAATGGACATAAAATATATTGTGGCAACAGGATACGGAAGAGTATTGGTTCCCATGGCTTCTAAGAGTGTAACAGAGATCACCTGTCATGCGAGAGGAGCTTACTATCTAAATAGTAAGGTGAGAACAGTTATCGATATTGGTGGGCAGGACTCAAAGGGGATTTCCTTGGATGATACTGGGAAGGTGCAGGAGTTTGTCATGAATGATAAGTGTGCTGCAGGAACTGGCAGATTCTTGGAAGTGATGGCGAGAGCATTGGAGGTCGAACTTGAAGAATTGGGGAAATTATCTCTGAAATCTCAAGAGAAAGTGTCTATATCGTCCACATGTACTGTTTTTGCAGAATCCGAAGTCATTTCATACAAGAATCGGGGCAGGAAAAAAGAAGATATCATTGCAGGGGTACATGAAGCCATTGCATCTAGAATTTTTGCCATGGTGAACCAGATACATGTTGGAGAGGAGATCATGGTAACGGGTGGGGTAGCCTTGAATGAAGGAGTAGTCCGCGCTCTCGAAACCAAGATAGGTAGAAGAATAATCGTTTCAGAAGATCCGCAAGTTGTGGGTGCCTTGGGTGCTGCATTAATGGCAAGAGAAGCAGTCTAGAATAAAAATGACATTCCAGATGCTGTTATAGGTATCAATAATGCTGTATCATTTATCAGGCCATTTCTGTCCTCTGGTAGCACACATCCATGGATCAGGCATGCACACCTTTCCGTAATATTGGAAAACTCGTGCTTTGCATCCCCCTCTGCACTCTGACTTATCGGGACAGGTCCTGCATGCCATATCATCCAAACTGCATGTCCTAAAAGATTGATAAATATCACTCTTAAGCCATAAATCCTTCAATGAAGTATCCTTCAAATTTCCAGCAGTAAACTCAGGACCACTTAAGACAGGACATAGCACAACATCTCCATTCGCCCTAATCGTTACCATGGAGGTTCCTACGCCGCAAAAAGAAAAGGGAAGATCAGATCTTTCTACATCTGGTGTGAATTTTAGAACAATGTCCTGAGGAGTCTCCTTTTCAAACGCGCTGCAATGCTCTGCAACCCTTTTCCCCATTTCAAGCGGAGGAATCAGGTGCTCCTGTTCTTTCCCTCTTCCCTCATCCATGAACCGATCAAGGATTATTTCGTGGACATTCAGACCCAGTAACAACCTAATCAATTGTTCAAGCTCATGTACGTTCCCCGTATACACGACTGTATTGGAACGAACTTTCAGTCCATTTTCCGTCAGGAGTGCAATACTCTCCATCGTCTTCTCAAACGTGTTTTTTCCCCTTATCCTCTCATGAGTCTCTTTGGTTGCCCCGTCGATGCTTATTGTAACTCTTTCAGGATGAATCTCTCTCAATTTCTTAATATTATCCTCGGTAATGAGAGCTCCGTTCGTAAAAACGTTCACGCTAATAGCATTTCGCGTTATGTATTCAAGAATTGAGAAGATGTCATCTCTCATGAAGGGCTCTCCCCCTGTAACAGCTATTGTCAGAATGCCCAATTCTTTCAGTTTGTCAATTGCAGAACACCACTCTTCCGTGCTCAGCTCTTCAGAGAGTGGATCTCCTGCTGTCTTATAGCAGTGGATACACCTCAGATTGCACTTGTTGGTCACCTCCAGGTACGCCACGTCTAAAGGCCACTCCATTTCGCAGTCCCGAACAATCAAAGGTACGTAACCTGGCTGATCCTTCAAATCTAAAAAATGAAGATCTTCCAGGAATTCGATGGATTTCATCATTTTTTTCTTCACTTCTTTCTCAGGTTCCTCGTAATTTTGAGAGAGTTCTTCAAGTATCTCTCTTACTGTTCTTGTGCCATCACACAAAAGGAGCAGTTCTCTTAAATCATCATTCGCTTTACCTTCGATTCCCTTCCTTACATCTTTTACAAAATGCGCTTTCTCTCTCTTCTTGATGACCACATGCCCTGAGGTCACAGGATACACACCTTCACTGATCATGTCCCACCTTCCAGCTCTCTTCCACCAGAATCTGAGACCAGGGTATTGCTTCATACGGGTAGGGGATGACTCTCTCTCTTAGTACTTTCCTGCATAAATTCAGAAACTTCTGCTGCTTCAGACTCCCAAAGTAGGTCTGGACCACCTCAAGCAAAGACTTCTCTTTGACATTCCCCATGTAGTAGAAGGGATGCAAACACGTGTCTACCGGTGCGACACTCCCATCGGGAAGGATGATCACCTGTCTGGGATCGTTCTTGGCATGTCTGTGGCATGTATCACCAAAACACGCATAAGCATTGCAGGGATGCTCTGTCAGTGCTTTCTTGCTGTGGATGCCCATGTAGATACCTGTAGATGCTAAATACTTCCCGTACAATCGAGTGGTCAATTCAGCCAGCTGATCAATCTCTTTTTCATCAAGACACAAGGAAGCAATATTTCTGGCTCTACCTCCTGAAAACAGAGGTTCCAGTTTCAGGCTTTCTGCTCCCAGCTGAGAAGCAGTTTCTGCAATCCACTCAACGAAAGGGAGACTCTCTTTAGTGACAGTGAACTGGAGAGCGAAGGGAACTTCAGCCTTCTTCAACGCTCTTATACCTTTCATAGTTTTTCTGAAAGCTCCCTTTATTCCTCTGAACGCATCGTGGTACTCTTCAGGCCCATCCACGCTGATAAGAACGCAGTGCACCTTCCCCTGAACAGCTTTTGCCAGCTCATCTGTTATCATTGTTCCATTAGACACGAAGTCTGGGTCAAATCCTTCTGCATTTGCTGTTTCAAGCACCTGAACAAGATCCCTGTGCAAGGTAGGTTCACCTCCGGAAAAAGCTACATGGGAAGTTTTCAACCTTCTCATATCTGCTACTATGGAAGAAATCTCGCTGAGGGTGAATTCATGAACTGGTGTAGGGGTGGCATCAATGAAACAGTGCCTGCAGTCAAGATTACACCTATCTGTAATATGGAAGAGAAAGGTCACCTCTTCTTCAAAAAGCCTCAGGGCATGCTGGGGCACACCCTGAGAAATCATGTTTTCACTCATCTCTGAATCGACCTACTGGACGCTAAAAAGGCAGGGCTGGCAATGAAGGATCTGGTCGAACCTTGACAATGCAGGACTGCATATTCTGCACCAGAAACTCGGGCATGAACACATCTTTCATAGGTCTCACCTCCCTTTTGCTACTCCTCCTGACTTTATAAACATTTCTTATTTTTCAAAAAGAATGCCTCCAGATTATGAAATCTGATATATAACGACAAGTACAAGAGTCTATCTGTGCTGAGATGGGATTCATGATTCCTGGTGTTACACGTGTAACAATAAGTGTAGAACAGGTTTCTGCATTGTACAGCGAGGAAAGTTCCCCATTTTCTGACATGCCAGTCATCCTGATTGCTTGGTTTTTGCCTTTTCTTTGAAAAAGACCTCAGGGCATGTTGAGGCATACCCTGAGAAAGCGTTCATGTAGGAACATTGACTACCATTTTGGCGGTATTGAAGGTAGTGGCCATATTTTGATTATGGCAGACTGTCCCTGCTCTATCACAAATTCGGGGCTGAACATGTGCTTCATGATCTCACCTCACTCTTTCCTACTTTTCCAATATATAAAGATTTCCGTGTTTCAAACGGAATATCTTTTCATCAAGATTTA
>CAZFAR010000243.1:0-4174 GCA_964516825.1 uncultured Thermococci archaeon | reverse complement strand
TGCAATCGATTGGGAAGAACAGGCAAGAGCGCATGAGAGAGCTTCTGAGTGGAAAAAGGCAGCAGGAGCTTGACAAGAAGCTGCAGAAGCTTGGGAGAAACAAGCTGACGTTTGGGAAGATGCTGGTGAAGTATCTTCATACAAAGTATCTTCATACAAATTCCACTTGTTACACGTGTAACGTGGCACCTGAACAGCCTCCTCCGAAAATATCTCCACATACCAGAACCACAAGCATATAAAGGTAGAGTATGAATATACAGGTATAGGGGGATAAAGGAAGAGACAAACAGGAGGGATCCGAATGTCAAGAAGAAAGGAGAACAAAAAGAAAAGAAAGGAACCTGATCTCAATAGAAAGCTCGAGGAGATCCTAAGAAAGGCAGACATCAAAGACGTTGAACGTCTATACAGGATTGGCATCTCGTTCAAAATGGGAGGAGCATATGATACTGCTGAAAAAATATTTACCAGGATTCTAGAGCTTGATCCTCAAAATGAGGAAGTGTGGCTTTCAAAAGGAATAGCATTGGGGCTTCTAGGGAAATCTAAGGAAGCACTTGCCTGCTTCGATAGAGCTCTCAAGATAAATCCCAACAATGATCGAGTATGGTACAACAAGGGAATTGCCTTGGGAAACCTTGAGAAGCATGAAGAAGAAATTGCATGTTATGAAAAAGCTTTATTCATAGATCCTTGTTATATTGATGCCTGGCTCAACAAGGGGGGAACTCTGACAACCCTTGGTAGGTATGACGAGGCAATTGAGTGTTATGACATGATCCTCGAAATAGATCCTATCGATGCAGATGCATTGTACAACAGAGGAGTAGCTTTGGGAAGGCTCTGCAAACACGATGAAGCAATTGCGTGTTATGATAAGGTCCTTTCTGTGAATCCCTCAGATGCTGAGGCATGGTCTGCCAAGGCAGCAGCTCTGGCTGCCCTTGACAAACATGTTGAAGCAATCGGGTGCTATGACATGGCCCTGTCCATAGATCACGACAACGCTACTGTATGGTCGAACAAGGGGCTGTCTTTGAGATGTCTTGGCAACCATGAAGAAGAAATTGCATGCTATAATAAAGCTCTGGCAATAAACCCTGTCCTTGCTGGAGCGTGGTTCAACAAGGGATTTGCTTTGGGAGAACTTGGGAACCCTGAAAAAGAAATAGCATGCTATGACATAGCTTTATCTGTAGATCCTAGCTTTTGTGAAGCTTGGCTTGCGAAGGGAGCAGCTCTGGCATCTCTTGGGAAGCATGAGAAAGCAATTCAATGCTATGACAAGGCTTTGAAGATAAACCCTCATTATATAGAGGCATGGTATGGCAAAGGAGCATCTCTTGAAGAACTCTCTGAGCACGCTGAAGCAATCAAGTGCTATGATGAGGTGCTGAACATGGATCCTGATGATTCTGAGACGTGGCTTTCAAAAGGAATAGCTTTATCAGTTCTTGAGAAACCTGATGAAGCAGTCAGATGTTATGATGAAGTTCTCAGAGTAAATCCCCATTCTTTTGAGGCATGGTTCTGCAAGGGATTAGCACTTGGAGATTTAGAAAGATATGATGAAGAAATCAAATGCTACGACAATGCACTCAGGATGAACCCTAATAATGCTTCAGTATGGCACAGCAAGGGAATAGCTTTGAAAAGACTTGGGAGAATTGAGGAAGCCATCGCGTGTATTGATACAGTTCTGGAGCTCGATCCAGAATTTTTTGACGAACAGTAGAAAGTTGTTGGGGCTTGTTAAACGTGTAACATTCATATTTGGAGGATCCACCTAACGAGCTTCTTTCCAAGGAATAAGCTTTTTACTCAAGAATTGCACGAGTAGTGATGGTGCATACCTCCGAGAGAAAGCAGCGCATACGAGAGAATATTTGGAAAGAAATGAAAAGAAGAGGAATTGAAAGATTTCCGTACGCCTGGGGAAGAATACCCAATTTCCAGGGAGCTGAGAAAGCTGCTATAACCCTGAGTCATTTAGCAGAATTCCAGAATGCAAGAACTGTCTTTGTTGCTCCAGATTCACCTCAGAGACCTGTTCGTGAATTAGCGTTAGAATATGGGAAAATCTTGATCATGCCCACACCACGGTTGAAATCTGGATTCATCATCATTGAACCAGTAGAAGGAATAGAAAGGAATGCATCCTCAATTGAAGGTGCATTCAGGCACGGAAAGACAGCATCTATTGAGAGAATACCTGCAGTGGATCTGGTAGTCCAGGGAGCTGTGGCAGTAGATAGGGAAGGAGGTAGACTGGGAAAAGGGGGAGGATACGGGGACAGAGAAGTGGCTGCATTGAAAAGTTGTAAGAAGATGGACAAAGCTAGGATTGCAGTAACTGTCCACGATATCCAGATCACAGAAGAGCTTCCACAAGATGAATGGGACTTCAAAGTTGACATCATTGTGACACCTACTCAGGTGATCAGAACTGCGGGAAAAGAGGATGTATCAAAGTACCTGAGTTATCTTTTGAGACACAATCCTCCAGAGACTGTATCAAGAGATGGATTCGTGTCCCTAGATGATATTTCAGAATTGGTTTCAAGAAAGTATCCTGTTGATAAGGAGTACATTGTCTCTCTTTTAAGGACAAACTCCAAGGGGAGATTTCAGATTGTAGAGGATAAGATCCGTGCCTTGTACGGCCATTCCTATCCTGTAAGAATAGAACTTCCTGCTGCTGACATTGAGGTGCTGTATCATGGGACTACGAAAAGAGCAGGAGACCATATCCTGAAAGAGGGTTTGAAACCCAAGAGGAGGCAGAAAGTACATTTATCATCTACACCGGAAACAGCAGTGGAAGTAGGAAAGAGAAGATGCAAACATCCAGTCATACTCAGAATAGATGCTCAGAAAGCACTAAAGGACGGTATTCTCATTGAAAGGGCCAGTGAACAGGTATATGTGGCAGATTTCATTCCTCCTAAGTATATTTCAGTGCAATTCATTGCAGATTCTTGAACCTATTTCTGTATTTGAAACCACCAGAGGTTATTTTCCGAAAGTGGAAGGAACGAGTACCTTATTTCCGAGGTCCAGGATTCTCGTGTTATACGTGTATCAGACTGGTGGCTGTTGAAAATTGAAAAGATACTTAAATCTGCAAATTTCATTATTGACATGATAATAAAAAAGAAAGAGGACGTTGAATATGTGTTCAAGAGATACTATTCCAAACTGGCAGAATTCATGGTCAGCCTCGTAGGTATCCAGGAAAATGCAGTCATTCTGGAGGCAGGCTGCGGCAGTGGGGGTTTAACTGTTCCTCTTCTCTCTTTACTAAATCCTTCATTGTATATCTGCTATGATATTTATTCTGGGGTCTACAAGAAATCGCTACAGAAAATTAGAGAAAAAGAGGTGGATACTCTCGTCATAGGGGATGTAAGGAACATGAGTTTCCACACTGAGTCAGTGGACATTGTCTTGAGCAATGAACTTCTGTGTGAACTCACGAGAGATGGTGCAAGAAAGGCAGTAAAGGAGTTCTACCGAGTCTTGAAACCTGGGGGCATATTTGCCCATGGCTGTTTGAGCCCATATGCGGAAAATGAAGCACAGGAGCTGGTGATACGATCGGATGCGTATTCTGCAGAACCGATTTTCCCCAGGGAATGGTTTTCTCCCCCAGCAGATGAGCTTGCGGGTATGCTGCACCAGGTGGGATTCTCAGTAATTGGTGTCAGATATTTTGAAGAAACCATAAAATTCGAAGGAGACATAGCTTTTGAACAGGTCAGAAGCTGGGTAACGAAGCCAGAATTCTTTGAGGAGTACTCTGAGGATCTGAGAGAATACGGACTGGAATACCCCATGGAACAGATCATTTACTGCCAGAAATTGTAGGTTTATTTTTCTTGTCAATTTGGACCGTATCATGACAAAGGTAAGGCATGTTACACGTGTAACAACTAAGGACATGTCATGGAAATACTCTCAATACAGATCTGTTTCTCATTTTTTTGGTTTTTTCAGACCATATGTCTTTGCTTTGCATATTTTTCTATAGCAGCTTTGTTTCATAAATGCTTTGATAGGGTTCTCGTTCGAATGCGGTAGGTTTATGAAGTGAGAGAATATTTACACTCCCGGATCCCACGTATGGGAAAGGATTAATGCCTGTCTAAATCCCTTTATCATTTTCTTCTTT
>CAZFAR010000242.1:0-4204 GCA_964516825.1 uncultured Thermococci archaeon | reverse complement strand
GCCAATTTCAAAGAGAGATCATCAAGATAAAGAGATAACCAAGGGGTTGCAGTGTCAAAGAGGCTAAGAATGTAAGACTCCAGAACACGCCCTATTCCAAATACGATGTTGAAAAATACATACAGAATCACTACTAGAGAAACATATCCATAATACTTGTGCATGAGTATGTCATCCAGACGATCTCTTACAGATATTTCAGGTTCAGTGATGTGAGCAGCTTTCTCGAAGATATTCATGGCCTGGGCATGTCTTTCTGAAGATATGACTACATCTGAGGGTTTTCCATGTCTTTCTTCCAGTTCTTCCTGGCATTTCTTTACCAGGCCCAGGATCCTGGGTGCTTTTACGTACTTGAGGAAATGGTGATCATTTTCCAGAAGTTTCAGAGACAGTAATCTCGAAGGTATACTCAGCTTTCCTGAGTCATCCTTCAATTCTTTTTCCAATCTGTTTATGACCTCCTCTACATCTTTACTGTATTCAATTTTCTTGGGTTTTTTTCGACTTTCTGCTGTCTCAATGGCTGCATGGAACACTTCTCTGATTCCCTTCCCCTTGACTGCAACAGCTGGTACCACCGAGACGCCCAGAATGTCCTCCAATACTTCTGTATCAATGTGGATTCCTTTCCTTTCTGCTTCATCCATCATGTTCAGGCATAAAACCATGGGAATATCTAATTCAGAAATCTGTATAGTCAATTCCAGGCTTCTGGAAAGCAGTGAGGCATCTACCACGTTCACCACTGCATCTGCCTCATTCTTCAGCAAGTACTTTCGTGCTTCAACTTCTGCCAGATCAAAGGATGTTAACGAGTACGTACCAGGCAGATCTACAATATCCAATATCCTGCCAGAAAAGCGTACTTCAGTCTTGGTGTACTTGACTGTCTTTCCTGGAAAGTTGGAGGTGACTGTCCTGTACCCAGCAATCTGGTTGAATAGGGTACTTTTTCCAGAATTGGGCTGTCCTGCCATGGCAATGATCATGGTATGACCTCAACCACCACTTTCCTTGCTACTCCCCTTCCCAGAGCCACCTCATTGGCATTGACTTCCACCAGGACAGGCCCTCTCCACAAACTGGAATTGGAGATAGTGACAACCTGGTCTGGAAGGATCCCTAGTTCAGAAAGCTTCTGACGGAGGCCCCAGCCTCCCTTGACTTCTATGACTTTCGCCTTCTGTCCAGGCTTGATGTCATCCAAGGTTGTTATTAGGCTCACCTAATATTATTGGGGACACCCTTTATAAAGGTTTGGGTTCTTGGAATTCAGGGAGTATTGGCGATGTTACACGTGTAACAAATGAGACAAACACCAATAGAATTTCCAATCCAGGAAGAGTGCCTCTGGGTCAATTGATTGATTCAAAACAAAGATTTATATTGCATTCTACACAAACAAGACACCATAGGACTTGGTGGTTTACTATGAAGATAGGAACGTACAACCCTCGAGAGATGGAACCCAAAATCCAGAAGTTCTGGGAAGATCAAGAGATTTTCAGATTCCAGAAAGACTCCGAAGCACCAATATATTCCATAGACACTCCACCTCGCACCCTTTCCGGGACAATCCACATGGGACATGCCATGAGCTACTCCCAGATGGAGTTCATAGCCAGGTACAAGAGGATGCGGGGGTACAACGTATTCTTCCCAATGGGATTTGATGACAATGGTCTTGCTACAGAACGGTACGTGGAAGACAAGTACAACGTGAATGCAAGAGAAATGAAAAGAGAAGAATTCATTGATCTCTGTCTGAAAGAAACAGTTATTGGGGGAGAATACTTCAGAAAAGTATGGACATCACTGGGCATCTCCTGCGACTGGACCACCTTGTATTCTACCATTGATGAACACTGCAGAAGGGTGGCCCAGAGAAGTTTTATCGAGTTGTACAATATGGGTTATCTCGAGAGAAAGGAAGATCCCATTACCTGGTGCCCCTTGTGTGAGACTGCTATCGCTCAGGCAGAATTGGAGGACAAGACTGAAAAAACTGTTTTAACCACGATAAGGTTCACCTGCCATGGAAGTACTCTTCCTATTGCCACCACGAGACCGGAATTCCTGGCAGCCTGTGTGGCTGTCGTGGTTCATCCAGAAGATGCAAGATACAGAGATCTTCCAGGAAAAAGGGCTGAAGTGCCCTTATTTAAGCATGAGGTCCCCATCATAACAGATGAGAGAGTTGACATGCATTTCGGTACTGGCATTGTCATGGTCTGCACCTTTGGTGACAAGACTGATGTGGAATGGTGGAGAGACTACGAGCTGGATACGCGGATCATCATCGAAAAAGATGGGAGACTGAACGAGCTTTCCGGTATATACAGGGCGTTATCCCTTCCAGAGGCGCGTTCCCAGATCCTGAAAGAGCTGAGAGAGAAGGGACTGATCGTAGAGGAAGAAAAAATAGAGCACACTCTGAATGCACACGAGAGATGTCACACTCCGGTAGAATTCGTAATAGCAAAGCAGTGGTTTGTGAAAGTTCTCGACATGAAGGATAGACTAATTCTAAAGGGGGAAGAAATTAACTGGTACCCTGCGTACATGGGCAAACGATACGAATCCTGGGTGGAAAATCTGAGATGGGACTGGTGCGTATCCAGACAGAGGCACTACGGTATCCCCTTTCCAGTATGGTACTGTAAAGCCTGCGGAAAGATCATTCTGGCTGACGAGAAAGCTCTGCCTGTGGACCCGGTAAATGATGATCCTGGTCATTTGTGTGAATGTGGATGTGCAGAATACGAGCCAGAAATGGATGTTTTGGACACCTGGTTCACTTCTGCTCATACGCCGCAGATCGCAGCCAGGTGGGCAGAGCCAGATTCTTTCATGGATTTGGTGTTCCCCATGAATTTGAGAAGCCAGGCCCATGATATCATCAGAACGTGGGCATTCTACACTATTGTAAAGGCAATGCTCCATCACGATACTGTCCCCTGGTACGATGCCATGATTTCAGGCCACGGGCTGGATGAAAAGGGACAGGGCATGCATGCCTCGAGAGGGAATGTTGTACTGGCTATAGATATGGTGAAAAAGCATTCAGCAGATGCTGTGCGGTGGTGGGCATCAGAGACCAAATTAGGTGAGGATCTCCTTTTCAAGGAAAAAGATGTGGTCAAGGGTTACAAGCTATGTGTGAAACTGTGGAATGCAGCAACGCTGGTCTCTCTTCACGTGAAGGAAAAACCTGAAAAATGCAAATTGCGGGATGTGGATTTATGGCTTCTGGGAAGAATGGACACAATGATCAGAGAGGCAACAGAACATCTGGAAGTGTACGAGTACAGCAGGGCAAAGAATCTGATAGAATCATCGTTCTGGCACGATTTCTGTGACAACTACCTGGAAATTGTGAAGTACCGATTGTATGGAGAAGCAGATGATGCTGCTCTTTATACTTTGTATCACAGCCTGCTCACGTACTTGAAGCTGTTTTCTCCATACATAGCTCATGTTACTGAAGAATTGTATCAGAAAATTTTCGCGAAATGGGAAAAAGAGAGGAGTATTCACGTATCGAAATGGCCAGAATGCTTTGGTGTACCTGAAAACAGAGAAGGCATTCTGATCATAGATGTTGTTGCTGCCTTGAGAAGATGGAAATCAGACAAGGGATTGCCTCTGAATAGTCCACTAAAAAAGGTGAGGCTGTACACAGAGGAAGCGTTTGATCTTAAGGACATCAAGGGTGCCATGAACATTGAAGAAATTGAGATCACAAGGACGAGTCCTGCATGGGAGGAAAAGATATCCAGTATTACTCCTCATTTTAAGGTCATTGGTCCCTTATTCGGGAAAGATGTAAACAGGGTGGCCTCATTATTAAGAGAGCATGCAGAAGAACTGGAAAAAAGGGAAGAAATCGAAATTGATGGATTCATTCTGAAGAAAGAGTACATTTTCTCTGTGGAGAAAGCATTCTATTCGGGAGAGAAGAAAGTGGAGGTTCTCTCTTCCGGTGATATTCTAGTTGAGGTCGAGGTATAAATGAGGGCTGCAGTCTATTATGGTGTCAATGATTTAAGAGTGGAGGAACTACCCGTACCTGAAATAGGAGTGTATGAAGTGCTCGTAAAAGTGAGAGTCTGCGGCATCTGCGGTACTGATGTGCACAAAGCAGTCCATAAAACAGTCGAGCCTCCTATCGTTCTGGGTCATGAGGTAGCGGGAGATATAG
>CAZFAR010000241.1:0-4271 GCA_964516825.1 uncultured Thermococci archaeon | reverse complement strand
TCCTTATAAAGATATTTACAACATCCGTTTAGGGATAGAAGAAGGAGAGTATTGTGTTGCTACAATTCACAGACCGCAGAATGTGGAAAATGAGAAAAATCTGAGAATAATATTGGAAGCCCTTTCTTCTGCACTCCTCCCTGTGGTATTTCCGGCTCATCCGAGAACAGAGGAAGCTATTGCGAGATACAGCCTTCACTCCTTGAAAAGGGAAAGAATAGTCCTGATCAAACCTCTTGGTTATCTGGACTTCATAAAGCTTCTCTCCTGCGCAGCCTGCGTCATGACTGACTCAGGGGGTGTCCAGGAAGAAGCGCTCGTTCTGCAGGTGCCCTGTCTGACACTACGGGAGACTACAGAAAGGGTAGAAACATTGAGAGCGGGTGCAAACGTTCTATGTGGTCTGGATGTGAAAAGGATTGAGAAATGCCTCTCCAAAGCTCTGGAAAGCACAAGAAATTTTGAAATTCCTCTTTTCTGGGACGATCGCGTGTCAGTAAGAATTGCAGATGTAATTGAGAGAGGGGAGTTCGCGATACCTGGATACTCCATGCTGTGACTAGAATTGTGTTGTAATTCCCTAGATTATGGTATCTACGCATTTTTTCACACAAGTCTTCAGAAAGAGAGAATGCAGCCACAGTTCATTGATAAGGTTTGCTCTCCATGTCAGTGGTACACGTGTAACATTTTCCTGGCTTGATACTGATATTAGAGAATTGAGGGCTCATGTTTTTATACAGGAAGGGAAAGCTCCTCTCATGAAAGGTGTAATATTTGATGTTGATGGAGTATTAACATACCAGGGTAGAACATATCCAGGAGCTGTTGAAACTGTTGATTTTCTGAGAGAAAGAGGAATCATTTTGAGATTTGTGACGAACAGTACTCTGAAAAGTCGAAAATCCTGTGCTGAAAAGCTGCAGAAACAAGGATTTTCCATCCAGGAGGAAGAGGTCATCACTGCCTCCTATGCTACTGCAGTCTACCTCAGAGAGAAAAAGCCACGATCCTGCTGGATCCTACTGGAAGGAGAAGGATTTGATGAATTTAAAGAAACGAATCATGAGTGTGAAAATCCTGAATACATTGTCGTGGGTGACTACAGGGACAAGTTCACATTTTCCAATATGAACAAGGCTTTAAGATTGCTTTTAAAGGGTTCAAAATTGATTGGTATGTCGCAGGAGCTAGTAGATACGAGTATGGGCGACATCGAATTGAATGTGGGTTCATGGGTGAGCATGCTGGAAAGAGCATCTGGGGTTGAAGCTGTCTACATTGGAAAGCCCCATTCATACATGTTTGAATTAGCATTGGAGAGTATGAGACCGGACAAAAATGAGGTAGTCATGGTGGGCGATAAGGTAACCACAGACGTGCTGGGCGCAAAAAATGCAGGTATTACGTCAATACTGGTAAAAACTGGGGAATTTGTTGAAGAAGATTTACGTCTGGGTATTGAACCCGATTTTATCTGTGATTCTGTTAAGAACATAGTGAATATTCTTGGATTGTAGCTTTTCATTATCGGAGTTCTTTCACAGATTCTTTCATGGACTCTACAACCTATGAAATCCAGGACATGACCTGATCCTGAATTACCCAGACCCCGTCTATCTTGGCAAGCAGCACATAATATCCCGCACCTGCTGTAATATCCTCTTGATTCCCCACATAGACTAGAGCTTGATTCTTTTCAGCATTGAACCCAACCCGTGACAATTCCATTATTCCTTGAGCAAAGGGATATTTCGCGAAGAATTCGAGCCAGAGAAAACCTTTCCAGAAGATTTTTATATTCTCTGTTTCGCCAATAAACATGACTTTTGCAGGGAGATCAAAGAAATCACCGAGTGGGCATGATCGCGCATTTTTGGCTTCAAAATCATCTAGAATCTCCTGTTCCACTGTTACTGACATTTTCTGACATACCCATTGAAGTGTCTCGCTTAACTCAGTCTCCTTCCAGCCATCGGTTAAGGTTTCTTCATAAATGACGTAGACCTGAATCTCGCCAACGCGAGGTTTACCTCCAAGGAAACCACATCCTCGAGAATACTTTTTCTTTATCAGTGCAGAATAGACAGCATATTCTTCTGCTCTTTCTTCTGAGATTGATTTGAGAATCGATTTGAGAGATGTTTGGGCCTCTTTCAAGATGTTCTGAGATCTATGTGCAAGTGAGTTACCAGCGATGCAGTTCTGGCTTCGAAAACAGTAGATACGTGCCTTGTTCAGAAGATTGGTTGCCTCTGAAACAGTGGCTTCAATTTCTGGTGTCAAAACCTCGTAGCCTCGTGCCTCTTCCATCAGGTCAAGGACTTCCTGCAGGAGATCTTCTGAAGTCTCTACTGTACGTCTGCAGGAGGTGCAAAAGTAATGGTCATGACTGAAGTATGTATGCGTCGGCAGTGTTGGCAAAGTACAGATGACAAGTAGAATGAACGCAACAGCAATTGTTCTCCTTACATACAGAAAGAACAATGACAAGGACACTGAGATAAGAGTAAAGTTGACCACATTAACAAGAAGCGCAGTGTTTGGTCTGTACGAAGAACAGAACCATTTAGGAGACCAGTTGTCGCTTGGATCATTGGTGAGCCTCTGTATATTGCTTCCATCTGCATCCATGACATAAATGTCAGGTGACCCGTCCCTGTCTGAGTAGAAAACAATTTTCTTCCCGTCAGGAGACCAGGAAGGATCAGAATCCCAGGCAGAATCATTAGTCAACCTCCGGAGATCAGTACTATCAGCATTGATTGTGTAGATGTCAGGAGTATTATCTCTCCGTGAGTAGAAGACAATCTTCTTTCCAACAGGTGACCACTCTGGCTCTGAATCATAAGCAGAACTATCGAGAAGTTTTCTCACATTGCTCCCATCTGCATTCATTATGTAGATTTCCCATCTTGTTTCGCGATTTGAGGTAAATACTATTTGTGTTCCATCAGGAGACCATGAGGGATTGGAATCCCAGGAAGGGTTATTAGTGAGGTTTGTCAAATTGCCTCCATCTGTATCCATGACGAAAATGTCAAAGTTGAACTCTGATAGATCTCGATCTGATGCAAATGCAATTCTCTTCCCATCGGGAGACCATGCAGGCTTCCAATCGTAATGTGTGCCTCCTGTCAGATTTATCTGGTTAGTTCCATCTGCATTCATCACACAAATTCCTTTTTCTCCATCTCTGTCTGATACGAAGGCAATCTTTTCTCCGTCTGGTGACCATGAGGGATCTGAATCTTTGCGACGATTTCTGGTAAGATTTGTTTGATTCGACCCATCTGCATCCATGACGTAGATTTCCATGTTGCCGTCTCTGTCAGAGGTGAAAGCGATTTTCCCACAATCTGGGTTCCTGAACGGAGTGAGTATACTGAGTGTCAACAGCATCCCGGCCAGGCTGATCATGACCAATCTATTCTGCATCTTCGGTACATTGTTTTCTTGATTGATATAGTTTTCTTTCCATATAGTCTGCATTCTGATGGAGATAGTAAAGTGTTGGGACTAACCAAAATCAAAATGTTACACGTGTAACAAATGAGAAGATCAATGACTGAAATCTCACGAAGGGAATTCACACTATCGCAGGGAAGTTCTTACAATTGAAGGAGTTCGACGCAAAAAGAGACAGCCAAGACTAGAAATATTTATATAGTTGAAGAAAAACATATATACAGAGGTCAGGAGGTAAGAAATGAACTGGCTCAAGAGCAAGAAGAAAGGTATTTCCCCAGTCATTGCCATAGTACAAATGATCGCATTAGCTATAGCCATTGCATTCATTATCTATGCGTGGACTACAGGATTCGTCTCTGAAAAGGTTGGAGGAGTGCGTGTTGAAGCTGAGTATGTAGTTCTGGAATCACAGAGCCTGAGTGGTGGCACCTTAACAATGGTTCTTCGAAACAGTTCTGATGCAGAGATTGTGATCGACAGCATCTACGTGAATGGAGTACTCGCTTTTACCAGCATGAACCTTCACATGGAAGAGGATGAAGTTATTTCCCTCAGCATTACTCTCGCTGTAGCGCTGCCAGCAGCTCATCCCATCTCTGAAGGGGATGAAATTACACTGGTTACACAGAGGGGGATAGCGATAGAGTTCAAAGTGAGAAACTAACCTTTACTTGAACCAGATTGAATTGGGTTTGGGCAGATGCCAATCCGACTCACTGACAAAAGGTGCTTCGGTGTTACACGTGTAACAGAATTCTCGTTTATGGTTGCTTTTTGACTCACACTATTTAAACCAGTCT
>CAZFAR010000240.1:0-4328 GCA_964516825.1 uncultured Thermococci archaeon | reverse complement strand
GTAGTATTTGGAGAGAAAAAGGGGAAAACAGACAAGACTCTACTGTTCTATGATCACTACGATGTGCAGCCTCCAGACCCCCTGGAAGAATGGAAGTCTCCCCCCTTTGAGCCTGAAATTAGAGACAACAGATTGTATGCCAGAGGTGTTGCAGACAATAAAGGGAATTTCATGGCGCGGCTGGAAGCAATCAAAAAATTTGATGAACTGCCTATTACTGTAAAATTCGTGGTAGAAGGTGAAGAGGAAATTGGAAGTCCCAGTCTGCAGGGATTTGTCAGAGAGAACAAGGACTTATTAAAAGCAGGTGGATGCATCTGGGAAGCAGGTTACAAGGATGTAGCAGGAAGGCCCACCATGTTCTTGGGTGTTAAGGGATTGTGCTACGTAGAATTCAGAGCCAGAGGAGCTGTAAGAGACCTGCATTCTGCATCAGCAATAGTAGTGGAATCTCCAGTATGGAAGCTTGTAAGAGTACTGGCCAGTCTGAAAGACGAAAATGAAAAGATACTCATCGAAGGATTCTACGATGATGTGAAACTACCAGAAAAAGAAGAGACAGATCTGGTCAATAGAATACCGTATGATGGTGATCTGACCCGAAAAATTCTGGGAATAGACAGATTTCTCTTGAATATGTCTGATAGAGAAGCAGTCTTCCGGACTCTGTATTCTCCGAGCTGTAATATCTGCGGCATTTCAGCAGGGTATATTGGTCAGGGGAGTAAGACAGTCCTTCCTTGCAGAGCTACAGCAAAAGTGGATTTCCGACTGGTACCTGACCAGGACCCGGACAAGATCTTTAATCTGGTAAAAACCCACTTGAAGAACCATGGATTTTGTGATGTTGAAGTAGAGTCCATGGGCCCCCTTTGGCCTGCCAAGACCTCTCTCAAGGAAGGGTTCGTTAGTACAGTGAAAGAATCCATGGATCAGATCTATGACGAAGAGACCATTATCTACCCGAGTATGTCAGGTTCAGGTCCTATGTGGCTCTTTACTAAGGATTTGAACATTCCCACTGTCTCTATTGGTGTGGGAGATGCAGAATCCCATGTTCACAGTCCCAACGAGAGTATCAACCTGAAAGACTACGAAGAGGGAATCCAGGTCATCGAAGAGATCATTAGAAGATTCTAAGGTGGAATATGGACCATGTGTACTGGGTGACCGATCGATTGGCAGGCAGATGCGGACCTTCAGAGTATGAATGGGATCTGGATGAGCTCTATGACAAGGGATTCAGAGCTATTGTTTCCCTGGATGATAAGATTGATCCGGAAGAAATTAAGAAAAGAGGATTTATACATGTCCCATTATACGTTCCTGACGTCGTTTTATCCACATCTGCCTTGAAAGCTCAGTTTCTCAAAGCAGCAGATACCTTCATTGAATTCGTCTCGTCCTTTAAGGAACCTGTTCTGGTACACTGTCATGCAGGAAACGATCGCACTGGTGCTATCCTGGCCTGCTTTCTCGTTTCTCAAGGAAAAAAGGCTGAGGATGCAATTTCGGAGATCAGAAAGCTGAATCCTTGCGCAATGACAACACCAGGGTATGAAGACGTGGTGTATCTGTTTGCAAAATCATAACGTACAAAACACTGAGAATACAAAGAGATTCACTTTGAATACTTCTCCAAATATCAGCGAAACAGAATGATCAAGCAAGGATAGGAATGTTACACGTGTAACAAAAGTAAAATATCTTTATACAAAGCCTTAAATACTCTATATTAGAGTCATCAATGGTAAACATGATATCGTCAATCAACGGAATAATTATTCCTGTTGCTATTCTATGCTGTATTGGAGTCCTGGCCTACAAGACTCAGGTAGTCCGGGGTTCTGGATTGTGGTCAGGGTTCATCATTGGATTCACAGTATGGATCTGTGCAGGTTGGGAGTACTTCGTCATATCTTTGACCTTCTTCGTTCTGGCAGGAGCAGCCACGAAGTACAAGTATGAACAGAAAAAGAAGAGAGGTGTTGCAGAAGCCAGAAAAGGGGCAAGAGGCTACGGAAATGTTTTTGGAAATGGACTGGCAGCCATGGTCTGTGCAGTTTTGGAAGGTGTATACGGAGGTGGATACTTTTTGGCTGGTTTTCTGGGTGCCATGGCCAGTGCAACATCAGATACTGCAGGAGGGGAGATTGGGAGGCTTTCCAGAACACCACCTGTCCTGATCACGACCTTCGAACCAGTAGAACCAGGAACTGAAGGAGGAATCACTGTACTGGGAGAAGCAGCAGAACTGGCCATTGCTGGCATCATCGGAGTACTAGCATGCATTCTGGGCATGAAGAGCAGCAATTTTTCAGGATTCAACCTATTTCTGGGAGTGACTCTGGCAGGATTTGTGGGTGCCAACATAGATTCTGTCCTGGGTGCTACCTGCGAAACCAAACTTTCGTGGTGGGGGAACAATCAAACCAATTTCTGGGCTACCATCACCGGATGTCTGACAGCTGTGGCAGTCTATTTCCTCCTGAACTAGAGGATGCATTTTGGCGTCTCCTTGACAATCTTCAAAGAGAGTGAGGTCTTCGTTGCTTTGATTCCCTCAATGTTGGAAATCTTTTCTTCTATGATCTCGTAGAGATGGGCAATATCCCTTGCTACACCCAAGACCAGTATATCATGATCTCCTGTCACCACGTGGACCTGATATAGTTCCGGATATGTTGCCAGTTCATCCCGAATCTCCTTCATTCTTGAGAGTTCTACGTCTAATTCTACAATAAAGGTTATGGGATATCCCACTTTTGATTCATCGATTATGACTGTAAATCCTTTGATGATCTCCTTTTCTGTCATCTTTGCAATTCTGTCACTGATAGTCTGTGAGGTCACCCCAAAGTAGTGGGCTAACTCCCTGAATGAGATTCTCCCTTCATCTTTAAGTGTTTGGAGCAGATTTCGATCGAGTTCATCCATCGTGTCACCTCTTGAAATGTCAGGCAAAACGTTCAATATGTTTGATTTATTCAAGATCTTCTCTCTACTTAATAAAGCTATGGTAACATTTATAAGGCGTATTCCTGAATGAGAGATGGTGTTTATATGGAAAAGCCGCAGATCAGAACAGAGCTTCCAGGGCCCAAAGCAAAGGAAGTGCTCGAAAGAGATGAGAAGTATATCTCACCATCTTACACGAGAGGTTACCCCCTGGTGGCCAAATCAGGAAGAGGCATGATCATAGAAGATGTAGATGGAAACACGTTCTATGATTTTGCAGCAGGCATTGCAGTATGTGCTACCGGTCACTCTCATTCCAAGGTAGTTGAGGCCATAAAGAAGCAGGCAGACAAGCTGATCCACATGTCAGGGACTGACTTTTACTACACTGAACAGGTGGAATTGGCAGAGAAGTTGGTGGAAATTACGCCAGGAGACTTCGACAAGAAAGTGTTTTTCTGCAATTCAGGAGCAGAAGCTGTGGAATGTGGTTTGAAACTGGCTCGATGGTACACGAGAAGGGTGAAGATGTTTGCCTTTCTGGGTGCATTTCATGGGAGGACAATGGGGGCCTTGTCGTTAACTGCTTCAAAGTCTCTGCAAAAGGAACGGTTCGCTCCCTTCGTGCCAGAAGTCATCCACGTACCTTACGCATACTGCTACAGGTGCGCATTTGGCCAGACCTATGGGGAATGCAACTTCGAATGTGTACTGCATCTTGAGTACTACATGGAAAAGATGGCTCCACCCTCTGATGTGGCAGCCGTATTTTTGGAGCCCATTCAGGGAGAAGGTGGGTATATTGTCCCGCCGCCAGAGTACTTTGGAAAGCTGAAGAGACTGTGTGAGGAGAACGATATCCTCTTTGTGGACGATGAGGTGCAGGCTGGATTCGGTAGAACGGGGAAGATGTTTGCCATTGAACACTGGAATATTGTACCTGACATCATCTGTCTGGCCAAAGGAATTGCTTCAGGCATGCCGCTTGGTGCGTGTGTGGCATCCTCTGAGATCATGTCCTGGCCATCTGGGGCGCATGCTTCCACTTTTGGAGGAAATCCAGTGTCCTGCGCTGCATCACTGGCGACCATTGACCTACTGCAGAAGGGGTTGATAGAGAATGCAGCAAGAATAGGGGAATTCATGCTGAAGCGGCTCAGGGAGATGCAGCAAAAGATTTCCTTAATAGGGGATGTGAGAGGAAAAGGATTGATGATAGCCTGTGAACTGGTGAAGAACAGAAAGACCAAGGAACCTGCCAAAAAGGAAGTAGAAAAAATACTCTATGATGCATGGAGAAATGGCGTCTTACTGCTCCCCTGTGCGAAGACTGCAATTCGGTTCGTTCCACCATTGATCGTTACTGAAGA
>CAZFAR010000239.1:0-4363 GCA_964516825.1 uncultured Thermococci archaeon | reverse complement strand
GAGACTCCTCATAGCATACCATATTGGGATGTTGTCCCAGAGCAGCCTGATCTTTTCATCATCGACTGCACCAATTCCCTTCTGGACTCTCTCCTCTAATTCAGTCTTCAAGGTCCTGTAATGGACTACTGCCTCTTCCGTTCCTCTCAACGACACAATGGCAGCCATTTGAGTGAATGCATCAAAGCAGGTCAATGGCGAGGGCTTATGAGCACCAAACAGAAGGATTTCTTTCCAGAGTTCGACACATTCCTTGGCTAGATACAACGTTCTTAAAAATCTTTCATCATCAAACTTCTTTCCAGTTAGAGATTCTAAAACTGGTATGAACCCTTCTAACTGCTCAGAAACGTACTCTACTTGATGCTCATGAACAGTAGTGTGCACAAAAGGGGTGTCTACAAACAGAAATGGGAGATCGAAGTGATGCTGGACAATTTCATACCATTTCAGAATAGTCCCGCAGATGTTGTTGCACCCAAAAAGGAAGTCCGGTCTTGGCAATCCGCCAATAGGGCTTGTCCCCAGTAAAGTAGAGCCTCTATCGCATCTGAAGTAGCTGCACAAATCTCTGGAATATCCTTCAGCTTCTGCTGCTTCGCAGTACTGAGGCCCAACCTTTGCAGCTCCACAGATGGATGTATGATTTTCGGGATATACTGTGATTGTGTCAAAAGGTCTCAGCAATTCAACAGGAGCGCCACTTGAAACCCAGGCCACTTTTTGATTAAAGAACTGGGCAGTTTTTGCCTGCATGTAGTGGCTGCCAATCAGTTTTTTCAAATCCTCATACGCATGGAATTTCTTCATGGTTATCCCTCCAGCATTTCACAGAAGGCCTGGACTCTGGTGTGTATTTGCTCCAATGAGGGCTGATCTTCGAGTTCGAGCTGCAGACACGGATAGTCATTTTCTTTTAATCGATTTCTGATGTGGACTGTTTCAAAGAAGTGGGGTTCGCAGAACTTCTGAAGGAGCAGTACTACACCCTGTATAGTGTATTCCCTGCACTTTTCTATCAAGTAGTCAGCTCTGGACGAGGATGCAGCTCTGCAGGGGCACCACATGTTCTGATACCTTCGAGCCATTCCCTCTATTGAGAATTCTTTTACCTTCTGTAGGTATCGCGATCCAGTGCACAGATCATCGTAGCATACAGAACCATACATCTCAATGATGTTCAGGATTTCTGGATCCAGTATGATGCTTCCTGCAATCAATAGGCGAGGACTGGAATTTTCCTGTAGTTCTACTTCTTCCAGAAATTCTCTCAACATTTCAGTATGTTCTTCTTTCAGCATGGTCATGCTGGCCCTCATGATCTTATCAATCACAACGGCAGGTATGTGGCCCTCTTTTCTTTTTTCATACAATTGTCTGAGTAAATCCCGATTTTCATCATATATTCTGATACTTCTCAAGAGCTTATCCCGAGATATTTCTCCTGCGTATTCTTCCAGATTTGCTTTGAACCGCTGCAATTCCTTCACCAAATACTTTAATCCTTTCTCCACTGCAACAGGGAAGATCACAGTCTCATGGAATTCCTCAGAGATATTTTCCCCCCATATGTCTGAAAGCCGCTGCATAGTGTCGCAGCTGTGCACAAAGACAGTACCATCATACGGTGTAGTTAATCCCTGTTCTAGAACTCTCTTGGCATATGAGCAGCAGTAGGACTGCAAGTGGATGCTGGCCTTTTCTGTGATGTCTGCTCCAAAGATGCGAACAGGCAATATGCCTCCAGCATGAACAATTTCTTCTGGAGTGTGTGAACAGAAATGAGCAAAGATCTTTGTTGTCTTCTTTTTTTCTGCAATGTATTCTTTGAGATCGATGGTCATTAGAGTATTTTCCATGGAAGGTTCTTTTTCACAGAGTGTTTATATAGATTTCTCTCGTTTCAAGAGATCGTGAACACGTACCATTTCGTTAATTTTTCGCTCTTTTTCGTTGAATAGGTTCTATAGGGTTCTCAAGAAGTCTCTTCGTACTTCATGTAGGAAAATGAACTTATTTATCCACCGCATATTGAAAGGCAGAGAAGGATTCTGGGACGATCTCTACTCTTTTTTTAATAAGTAGTAGATTGTTCTTCTGGGAATATTTAGTTTTTTGGAGATCTGTGTTATGGGAACACCCTGTTTCTTTAGCTTGAGAATCCTTCTTATATCATCATCCGTGTACATATTGGGTCTTCCTGCGTGATTACTTCCCTTTTCCAAAGAGACTCTGGCTTTCTCCAGATGCAATTTCACCCTTTCTGAGGTCTGATTATAGACACTGGGAGGGACTGTAATGACTTTCAGGTTTTCCCCGTACTCCTCAAGGGCAAGAAGGATATCCATTCCCAGAACTCTTGAGATATACACCTTTTTATCTGTAAATCCTTCTTCAATTTCAGAGAGCAGCTCCATTTTCTTTCTTGTTTTGAAAATCTTGATCATGATCCCCCCTTTACAGCTCTAACGATAGGTGACAATTCCTTTTCAATGTTATCTGCTTTCTCTATTATAGTTCCAGTCACCACAATATCTGCTCCTGCTTTTGCACTTTTTAGAGCCTGTTCTGGAGTGCGGATACCGCCTCCCGTAATTACAGGAATGTCAACTGTCTTCTTTACGAAGGTGATCATTTGTTCAGGAACAGGTTCTGAAGCCCCAGATCCTGCTTCAAGGTAGACGAACTGCATGCCCATGTACTGAGCTGCCAGAGCGTAGGCAGCTGCAAGTTTTGGATTTCTCCGGGGGATTAGATCTGCCTCACCCACCCAGCCAACAGTCTCCCCAGGTTCGACAATGAGGTAGCCCATGGGCAAAGGCTCTAATCTGAACTGTTTTACAGGGAATGCACCCAATGCCTGTGCTTTCGTGATAAAATAGGGATTTCTGGAGTTCAGTATGGACATGAAAAAGATGGCATCTGCATATCTTGAGACGGAAGAAGAGCCACCAGGAAAGATGATCACAGGAAGATCAGTTCCTTTCTTGACAGCCTGTATTATTGCATCATTGGCTGCTCCCCCTGCAGCAATAGAACCTCCAACCATGATAGCATCAGATCCTGCTTTCTCTACTGAAGAAGCCATTAAAGACACTTTTTCGGGAACAGCATCTTCAGGATCTACTAAAGCGAAATGCAGCTTTTCTCTGGTGAGTTTTTCTGTTATGTAGTCGAGAACACTCCCCATAATTTCACGCTCTTTTCTCTTTTGCTTTGGGTCTCAATCCGGCGTATCCGCATTTCCGGCAGCGTTTTGCACGCCAGGGATTTCTGGCATTGCATTTCATGCAGATTTTCACATTAAAAAGCCTGATTTTTGCTTCTGGTGATTTCATCGATTCACCTCAGTTTTTGGATTTTTTGTCATGAATTGCTCCTGGATCCTGATGATGTCTGAACTTGATTCAGCATGGGAGTAGGCGTTGAGCAGTTCTGAATTCAAGTCCATGAATGTTCTACCCCATGAGAATTTCGAGAGAATATTTAAAGCTTTCGACTTTTCTCCAAGGATGTATAAAGCTGCAGCCAGAGCTTCTGCAGTGGAGAGTTTTGTGGGCTTTCCAAAGTTTACGGGGTTAGCTGCAATCAGATAGGGGAGGCATCGTCCATTTCTGAATCTTTTCCTCTTGAAGTGGTCTTCTTTTTCCCAGGAGTAGTCTAGGGCTGTTAGAGAGGTGAAGGTCTTGTCTTTTGGGGACAGCGCTTTTTCACTGAAGGGATCCAGGATGAGTGAGGATTTTGGAATATCTCGTAGTGAGTAGAGGAGGATGACTAGGTATAGTCTGGCAAGCTTCTGGGCAGTACACCTTTTGGGGTCGCAGTGTTTTGCATGATAGACGAAGAGGTTCACAGGAAAGGGGAGGATTGAATCTATTTATTCTTTGTGTTTGACTAGGTCGTGGGAATTGAACTGTCGTCAGTTTTGGGAGTGAATGTTACACGTGTAACATCGTGATTTGAAACTGTATCGGAATATGAAGGTTGTCAGGGGTTAGTATGGAATGCCCAGAATCGTCTGAATTCAGGTTCAGCTAGATGTCTTCTGGTAGGAGAAATTTCCTTGTTGTATCAGTTTTCTCCAACCCATGCATTTCAAGGGCATTCTCTACTTCTGGCATCAGTTCTTCTGATAAAGTGTTGAATTTGTGTTCTCCAATTTCTTCTTTGATTTTTTGAAGATCTGAAACCGTGATTTTGATCTGCGGGGATTCCAGATATTTGAATATGGCGAGGATTATAAGGTTCAACTTTAGAGCTTCCCTGAAGTTTTTTCTATCAAGGTGTATCTTGCTCATTTGACCTAACGTTTGAGCTATCCCCATCTTATCTCCAAGCTCTTCTTTTATCTTGAGACTTTCTC
>CAZFAR010000238.1:0-4371 GCA_964516825.1 uncultured Thermococci archaeon | reverse complement strand
ACAGTACCTCATCTCTCATCTTTCCTCCATTTTACAGTGGCCTGCAATCTGTATATAAAGGTTTGCACAGTGGTGCAACTGTTCCAAAGAATTCGTGAAATCCTCAATACTTCCTGAAAGGCGAAGTGAGGTGTATTGGAAAATTTCCAAAACTGTAGAAAAAGAAGATAATTACTATGGTAATCTTGCTAGATATCTGCTAGGGCAGGTTCTCCTGTTCTTAGATATCGAGCTTTCGTGTAATCGGAATCATGAAAGCTCATTTTCTTCATATTCTATCTGGAAATTGAGCTACAATCGGGTTCCTGCTTATCATGCTTTAATATCCTTCTTTTCCAGTACTGTGGTTGCTATCAACAGAAATGCCAGTATATAAATGAGAATGATTGCCAGAGACTGGTAGATCTGTCTGTAGTCGAGGGAACTTGCCATGAGAGACTGAGCCAGATTGGTGATGTGATACGAATAATAGTATTTCTGGATTGGAGAAAACAGTTCCAGCAGTAGAGACAACTTGTGGAATCCGAGAGAGATGAGAGCTGTACTCACTGGATGTAAACCAAAGGCAGCCACAATGAAAGTGAAAGCCACTAATACCATTGTGCCGAGGATGTACTCGAAGTATATGAACAGCAGCCGGGGTACAGAGGAAGCAAAATCTTCAGAGTATCCCCATCTTAATCCAAACAGGAAGGAGATAGCCATCAGTACGTAGAAGGCGAGAGCCATGTAGATGAAGAGAGCCAGAAACTTACTGATTACGATGTTCTCCCGCTTCACAGGACGCGTCATGAGTGTTCGTAATGTTCCTGTAGAGAACTCTTCACAGAGAGAGAATACTGCCAGGAGAACAGCTATCACAGGGAGAGTGAAAAGAAAACTGTTGTGAACATAGAGAGAATCCATGATCATGGCAAATCCACTGTAGGCTTCTGCAGGTCTGTTCATGTAGTTCAAGAAGAAATGGAGGCTTGAAACAAGGATTATGATGATCAATCCTATATATGCAAGTTTCTGTCTGAAGAGCTTCTTGAGCTCGAACTGAACCAACTTGAGAAGGCTCATGTATCCACCTCCAGCCTCAGATCCAATTTACTGACAGAACCCAGGGCTGCAATTTCCCCTTTCTTGAGAACTACAGCTTCTTCAGCCAGGTCCTTGATATCTTCTGGGCTGTAGGTAGTGAAGAGAATTGTCGTTTCTTCTAGCTCTGATAGAAGAGTCAGGATCTTGGATCTTGTTTGAGCAGCAAGATTGGCCAGAGGTTCATCCAGGAGTAAGAGGCGAGGATTACCTACTAAAGCTGCTGCAATTGCTAGCTGTTTTCTCATGGCGCGAGTAAGATTCCTTACCAGTACATTCTCAAAGGTGATACCTACAGATTCAATAACTTCATCTGCCTCTGTATCAAGGAGATTGGCAATCATGTAAAGGTTCTCTTCTGCAGTAAAATTCTCATAGAAAGCAGGTTCACCCACAAGGCAGCCAACGCCCTGCAGGGCCTGAACAGGATTCTTCGAAACATTCCTGTCGAAAAGGTGGATTGATCCTGAAGTGGGCTTGAGCAGCCCTGTCAGAAGCTTGAGAAGTGTTGTCTTTCCAGAACTATCTAACCCTAGAACACCAAAAATGGCGTTTTCTTCAACATTCATTGTAATGTCACGCACGACAGTCATTTCTTTGAACTTCTTGGTTACAGATTCACATCTAATAGCAGCCATACAAGCCACAATCCTTTATCATATATAAGACTTGTGATTAGATAGAAGGATGAAAGCTACAGGATTCTACCAGCTGACGTTCACTGGCTCAGGACAGAAATGCCGTTTTCAGTACTACCACTTTCAGAAAAGTATGCTGACGTCAATGATGACTCTCACTCTTCTAGTTCACTGACTGCATCTTCTACCTGTTCCATGAAGAGTTCAGCACTTTCCATTATTTCCCTAATTTTCTCTTCCGAAACCCCGAAGGAGGTGGAGAAATCTGCCTTTTCTGCCAGCTTCTTCACATCTTTTAATAATTTTCCCAGTTCACTATCTACAATGTCCTTCTTGACAAATTCCCTTTCAAAGGCTGAGATGATCTCATCAGGATTTTCTGATGAAATGTCCTTGGTGAGCAGCAATGCTCTGGCACAGAAGAGCAACCCACAAAAGGTCCTGGAAACAGCATCATCAAAAAACTCCTGCTTGGCCAGTACTTCAGAGGCGGTAAACTTCCCAGATGCACGATCCAGCAGCTGATCAATCTTGCTCATGGTCTACTGTGCCCTGCTGATCTTAAATACTTTTGTGATCTCCAACTATCTGTCTTCATCTCAATTTTGATTTTCGTGAAGCAGAGTATCATGATCCCGAATATGATACACGTGTAACATTCAATGATGAACACTAGAAGAATTTGAAATCTTTCAACAGGGCCTTCGTACCTTCCAGATCGATTTTCTTGGCATCATTGATACATCTCTTGTAGCTCCTGGATTGGCCCATGCTCTTGTGGCACAGTGCTTCCCATACGAGGGGTTCAATATCATGAGGATTGAGCATGAAGCAGTGCCTGAAACATCTCGCTGCAGCTGCGAAATTTCTCAATTTCAAATAGATTCCTGCCTTTTCCAGCCATCCCTCTTCATCTTCTGGATGAATATCCAGATAATCTGTCAGCAGGGTGAGTGCTTCCTTGGATTCTCCCATTCTCGACAATACGGAACCTCTGTAATAGTGGAAGACTGTTATATCAAAAGGGTCAAAGTGTGCATCAATCTTGAGGAGGGCCTTTTCGTAATCTTCCTCAGAGATCAATTCCTCAATATCGGAAATCACTGCTTCCATTTCTGTTTCATTAATTGCGTTGATCAGGAAGGGATTCAATGGATCCAGCCTGAGAGCCTGTTCGTAGGCTTCTTTAGCCCTCTTGAGATCTCCTTCCATCTTGTGCACGTTTCCCATGAAGAAAGGGATAATGCAGTTTTCAGGTTCTATCTTTTGGACCTTCTCATAGATTTCAAGAGTTTGGTCTGGTTTCTCATATTCCATTAAGAGTTCGGCAAGATTCATTAGAACAGGAACATTATCAGGCATTTCAGAGACTTTCTTTTTCAGAAAGTGAAGAGCTTTTTCAAAATCAAGCTCACTGACAAGATAGGTATAGGACACGATCAATCCTACATCTTCAGGGTTTTGAGATAAGGCGTCTTCGAAGAATTTCTGGAGAGGTTCAATCCCCCCAGCAGCCTTTTCAAGCACAAAAGAAGGCAATTCCCCGTGCGTCTCTCTGAATCTGTCAAAATCATGCGAGGAGATCATCTCTTTTATTTCTTTCCATTGTGTTGTTATGAAAACCTTACCTTCGTTTTGGTCTATTACGAGATAGATGTCTCCTGGATAGTCTGCTTCAGATACGGTCAGGAGGATTTCATTTTTCCTGAAATCCTCTTCTAAATCAGAGAATACCTTCTTGAGTTCTTTCCATCCATGGAAAACAGGTTCACTGCCCAGATTTTCCAAGAGGATATCTGTCATTTTTTTTCCCCACATTAACCATGTACCTTCCATGACTCCAGAAGGGGATATCTTATGAGAGGCACACAAGAGATCAAGGAGATTATGGAGCCCACTCAGGATTTCATGTATGAGCTCTGTGTAAGAGGAAGGTCCCAGATCTCTGAGAACTCCAATGCAGGTCTGACAGATTCTCTTTTCCAGTTCAATGGCAGTCAGAGCTATATCGTTAGAATCCTCGTCTGTGAGTTGTTCTAATTCAGCTCTTGCCATGTCAGATGTTAATTCCTCAGTTATGCTGAGAAGTGTCAACTTGCCTACTGTTGTAATGGGCTTCAAACCTGTGCTTTCCTGTAGTGCCTTCACTGCAAGCAGGATTGGCAGAACATCTTGAGCCCTTGGAGGCTCACGACCAAGGACATGAATATAATCGGAGAGCAGGGTTTCCCATTCTTTCTTATCAAATTTGGAGGCAACGGTGACCAGTGCTTCGACCAGATGGGGATCACTCTCACCAGACAATGAGAGGAAATATTGGTCTGCCTCCTTCTTCTCAAGATTCTTGAGTTCTAGAGCATCATAGCATTTTGCACAGAAGTTGAGACCGCAGAAGGTCTTGGCCAGGCGGGGTAGTGTCGTTCTCTTACAGGTCTGGCATCTCATGGTTGAACTAGGTGTATGTCTATATATATTTATTGGTTTCATTGATGGGGTGATTATGCTCTGTAACATTCGTTTGATGTATTCAATGCAAAAAAAGAATTCACCTGGGACTGCTATTTGTCCAGAAGCAGCGAATGTTACACGTGTAACAAGACAGCATAGACAAGGCAATATACACGAATTGAAAAAAGGAAAAGAAAATAGT
>CAZFAR010000237.1:0-4375 GCA_964516825.1 uncultured Thermococci archaeon | reverse complement strand
AGGATATCTCCCACGCGGTCTCCTGTCTCATTCCCGTAGGACATGGCCACTATCTCCCCGCGTATCAAGAGAATATTTCCTGATTTTTCCCCAAAGTACTTTACAACGCCGGTAAATTCTCTCCTCTGCAAGGACCTAATTACATCTGCAAGATCCATCTCTTTTGCTTCAAATCGCTGCAAGACTTCTCCATCGGGAAAATCCATGAAGCACACCTCAGACTGCTATAGTCCTTTTTCTTCACCCGTATTTATACTTTGTGCTCCATTCAGGTTGCTGAATATTGAATGTTTATCTCACTTGTGTTACACGTGTAACATGGTAATAGTGTCATAGTGATAGGTTGATAATTGAAGAAGTCACAAAGTGTATTGAAAAGATTAGAACCTAAGAGATGAGAATCCACACTACGAATTAGAACAGCTTTTCCAGCAGCCATTTCCTATCAAAAGGCTCCAAATCCTCGTATTGCTGTCCATTACCCACGTAGATGATGGGCCTTCTTGTAACATACGTGATGGAAAGAGCAGCGCCTCCCCTTGCATCTGCATCGATCTTGGTCAGTATGGAAGCATCGATTCCGACCTCACCAAATTTCTCTGCTTGTTCTACGGCAGCATTCCCAGCCAGCGCATCTCCAACGAATACTGTTAAATCGGGATTTGCCACTTTCTTGATCTTCTTCATCTGTTCCATCAGATTCTTGTTTGTTTCTGCCCTTCCTGCTGTATCAATGAGGACGACATCAATGTTTTTCGCTTCTGCATGCTTTATAGCATCAAAGGCTACAGCTGCAGGGTCTGCCCCGTATCCATGTTTTATCACCTTGATTCCCACGTTTGCTGCATGCTTCTCCAGCTGCTCCTGACTGCCTGCCCTGAAGGTGTCTGAAGCTGCTATTACGACCTTGTATTTCTTTTTTAATAAATGAGCCAGTTTCGCAATAGTGGTAGTCTTCCCTGTGCCGTTAAAGCCCAGAAAGAGAATAATGTACGGCTTTCCCTTCTTCATCTTTTCTTCTATTGATTTATACAAAAAGACTGGATCAGATTCTAAAATCTGTGAAACTGCTTCCTGGAGTGCGTCCCGAATGACATCCTTTTTCCTGTCAGTCAGTCCTATCTTCTTTCCTATAAGTTCTTTCCTGAGGGTTTCCATCATTTTTTCAGAAGCTTTCATGGATACGTCACTTTCCAGCAGAGAAACTTCCAGTTCCCAGAAAGCAGAATCGAGATCTTTTTCTGAGAGAGTCTTCTGTACAAAAGTGTCTAGTCTTTTCTTGAGACTGTCAAACATTCTCTCCCTTCTTATCCAAAAGCTCGCGTGCTTCAGCACTCAATTCTTCGAGTTTTCCTGCCACAGACACGTACTTCTCCTCATTTTCTTTGATCCTCGATTGTATGAGATTGATTCTCTCCTCTACGTTTCTTGACGCTTCTTCTGCAGTCCTGTCTACAGATACGTTTGCCCCTATGCCCACGATAACCTTTTCAGTGTCATCGATTCGCGCCTTGATGAAGCTGGAACCTCCTATTGGGACGAGAATCTCATCTCCTTTCTTCAGTTGCATGATCCCTTCTAGAGTCACCTTGGAAGTCGTGAGCTCCTGCAGATATATGGTGAGCACTTCCACGTTTGAGGCCAGGATCTTTCCCTGTTCCTGGAGAAGCTGAATACTTGCAGCCAGTTCCTGTTCACTCAGCTTTTTTTCATTCATCGTGTTTCCTCCACACTGGTAATGAGTATCCGTGAGCGCTTGACCCTGTGTCTTGACCCCAGATCCTGGAATGTCTTCTCCCGTGCTCTTTTCTCACCCAGTGCTTCCACTTCTTTCTCAAACTTCTGCAGAGTATCACCCATTAAGAAGGTTCCTGTAATTTTGAATTTCTTCATCTTCAGTTTCGATTTTGGCTTTTCTTTTGATTTTGTGGATTTCTCCTTTTCCTTCAATTTTCCTTTTTTGGGTTTCTCAGTTGTATTGGACATACTAGACCTCCAGAATATCTTCTATGCGGACCAGTTCAGGTCCTGTAGTAGACCTTCCTGCAATGATGCCGTGGGAATTAGCCAGGAGACAGAGCCTTATGTATCCCACTCCTCTGTTGGCAGTGGCAGTGCCACAGGGAACATGCAGAAGCTCTTCAACGAATTCTATATCTTCCTCAGATAAGGAAGGGTGGAGAACTCCTGCCTTATTCGTTACAACACCAACAGAGCCTACGTTGGAAAATCCTCCCAGAGTAGCTTTCACAACCTCAGTACCCAGGGCATCACGGAAGAAGGCATGATCCAATAATGGACTGATGATGCAGCCCCTATCGTTTGCCAGTACCAGGTTTCCCAGGGCAGTATACTTCTCAGGATACACTGCAAACTCTGTACATATTGCTTCTTTTTCTCCATCTTCTGCAAAATACGGGAGAATCACGCACCTGGAATTTCCCGTGACAAAAACACCTACGAGGGGTGATTTTCCTATAGTAGCCTCCACTACTGGTACCTGCAGCACTTCTTCCACCATCTTCTTTTTCCTTCCCACATCGGACCGCAGCAAGATCACCGAATCTGTACAGAAGCCGTAAGCACCAATGAAGGGAACACCTTCAAAATCCATTTTGGAAATCATTTCATTCCGCCGGTTCAGCTAGTATGAACTCCTGTTCGTCCTCTATGCGTTTAGTAGCCTTTACCCTCACCCTGGGAGGTGGTTTCTGGACTCCTCTGGACCACAACTGCTCATTCAAAGGTTTATCAATGATGATAGTATCTACTTTTGTGTGGCGCTGCAGAAACTTGCGCAGCTCCCTGACTGCCCGGGGTGTCCTCTTTCTTCGGGGAGCCCTCTTGGCCTTTCTCAACGGGACCACATACACCCTTTCTTCTCCTTCTTCCATATTCTCACTTCTTTAGCTTTGTTCGTCTCCAGTACCTTCTCTTGGGATGGGTTCTCACTCCCAATCGAGTCTTCACCCAAACCCAGACCGGCACTCTCCTGTTCTGTTTAGCTGCCTTGCCCAGTCGCAGTTTCTTTCCAAGACTCTTGTGTCGTGACATTTCATCTCCTCTCGATGTGAAAATCCCTCTTCTGGTCTCCAAAAACCTGCCGGATCAACTGCTTGAATGCATCCTCAGTGAGCCGTCCCTTGATCCTCCCTGCCTGTAACAACTGGAAGAGGACAGCCTCTATCTGCTCTGCATACTGGGGATTAGCCATCTTTATTCTGGTCAATCGTTCTCTCGCCTTTATGTCCAGAATCTGCTTCAGCACCATCTGCTTCTGTATCTCCTGCTGAACTCTTATCTGTTCTTCATCCTGTTCCCTTTTCAATTCTTCCAGTTTTCTTCTCCTGATTTCCTCGATTTCATCTTCCATAGTATCCCTCAGTACTGTTCGAGTACTTCCAGCCCTGCAGCCAGCTTCACTTCATATGCCAGTCTGTCCAGGTGGCAAACGCCCTTTGGAGTCAGTTTCCTTCCTCTTGGCGCCTTTTCCACAAATCCTGCCTCTTCCAGCTGCTGGAGTATTGTCCTGATGATAGCACCTGATGCTTTTCCGAATTTCTCCGGCTTGTGGCCTCGATTCTTCCTTCCACCGTAGCATCTGCGCAACCGCTCCACACCTACGGGGCCATCTATGTAAAGCCGGCGCAGGAGGGAGGCTGCCCTGATGAACCACCAGTCATCCTGTAAGGGGGGACGTTCCTTGCACACCCCTGTTTTCACATACCTGGACCAGACAGGCGGCACAACTTCTTTTACCTCCTTCAGGTCCTCTGTGAGTCTGGTGAGCAGATCATGGGCATTAACATCGTAAACAGTAGTCATGCCCCCACAAGGGAAGCATACCTTAAAAAGCTTTTCACTTTTCCATTTCTAACCAAGTCCTATAGAACAACAGCAATCTCAGGAAAAGTTGGGTTTTCTTTTCTCTACAAAGGCAGTCATTCCCTCTTTCTGATCTGGACTGGCAAAACACAGCGCGAAATACTGCCTCTCCAGTTCCTGGGCCTTCTCAAAGTCTATTTCAGACCCACGGTCTACTGCATGCTTGGCTGCACTTAAGGAAAAGCTTCCCAACTGTGAGACAGCTTCTGCTGTTTTCATCACTTCTTCTCTCAACCTTTCAGGAGGAACTACCCTGTTTACCAGGCCAATCTTCTCTGCCTCCTGAGCTGTTATCATGTCTCCTGTCAGAATCAATTCTTTTGCCTTCATCTTCCCTATGAGTCTGGTCAGCCTCTGGGTGCCTGCCCATCCTGGGATTACACCAATCTTGATTTCAGGCTGTCCCATTCGTGCAGTCTCTGAACAGATCCTGATGTCACAGGCCATGGAGAGTTCAAGACCGCCTCCCAGCGCAAATCCGTTGATAGCT
>CAZFAR010000236.1:0-4382 GCA_964516825.1 uncultured Thermococci archaeon | reverse complement strand
TGTAACACTTTTTCTGTCAAAGCATTTCAGCAATAAGAAAAGCTCCCTTGCTGAGTTCTTTTCCCAAAGGGGATATTGCATAGTGCTGCCCAGTCTCTTGCAAATAAGCGCCTCATCTTGAAGACGATTTGGTGCTCATTCCTGTAATCATCGTTCTCATAACTTTCTTCCTCGCTATTACCTTCCTCAATCACAGAAAAAATGCTCTCTAATGGTGTATTCACCCCCTTCTTCAACTCCAAATCCTTATGGATTCGTACCCACTGGTTCTGTTAATTTCTTTTCCTGTTCAATGCTTTTCGGACATCCTTGGTAATTGTGAGGTGAAGTGATCAGGCATCTTCCAAGTTCTTATAAAGGGAACCGAAGAATGTTCTGTATGCTCCAGAAGATGTACCTCATTCGGAACGACTTTCCCATCCGATTTTCATCAAAGCACGAAAGGTGAATCCATGACAGAAAAAACAGATCCCTTAGTATACCTAAACGTTTCTCTCCCCTGTATCCCCCGATTATTGGGACTCCTCGACAGGAATCCTCTATCAGCCTCATGCGGATGTTTTGATCGCACCTACTGGCATTACAGGACAACAGATTTTTCCAATGGAAGACAACAGGAAGCAGCATTAACATTGGCTCTCCTGTATACGATAGACCACCCTTCAAACCCATATGGAAATCAGGAAAAAATAAGGAAATGGTCTACAGCAGCCATGCAGTATCTTGAGACAATTCAGAACACTGATGGATCCTTTAACGAATACTATCCTCATGAGCATGCTTTCGTTACTACTGCATTTGTCACTTTTGCTGCCTCTGAAGCGTTGCTCGTCCTTAATGAACGTCCTCCAGATATTCTGGAAACTCTCACAAAAGCAGGAAAATTCCTTCTAAAAAGAGAAGAATTGGAAGTCATCAATCAAAATCTGGGAGCATGTGCAGCTTTGCAGAACTTGTACATACTCACAGGTGATGAAAGATTTGAAAGAGGAGCCCGAGAAAAATTGAGGAATTCTCTCTCACGCCAATCAGAAGAAGGCTGGTTCTACGAGTATGGAGGCCCCGACATCGGCTACCTGAGTGTTGCTGTTTCGTATCTGGCACACTATTTCAGGAAAACAAAGGATGAATCTGCTTTTTCCGGACTGAAGAGGGCTGTCTACTTCCTTTCCCATTTCCAGCACCCAGATGGCACTGCAGGAGGGGAGTACGGTTCGCGAAATACTGCTTACGTAATACCTGATGGAATTGAAATCTGTGCCCAAAGTAACTTCTATGCCAGTTACCTGGCTGATCAGCTGAGGAAATCCTTGGTCTCCAGGACCGGTATGACCCCTTCAGATCTGGATGACCGTTACCTGTGCACCATGCTCTACACTTATCTGCAAGCATTCAAGAACTGCAGTCCCGTACCTGAGAAGAAGCTTCCTGAAAGCAACTTCTTTTCTGAATCTGGTCTTCTGGTAGAGAAATCTGGGAATTACTTCCTTATAGGAAATCTGAGAAAGGGCGGCATCTTCAAGATCTTCTGCAATGATAAGCTCATTCTGTCTGATTCAGGCTTTCTGGGCAGGCTGTCCAATGGAAAAATGGTTACAAGCCAGTGGCTGGGAACATCTTTTACTAGAAATGATTCTGAATACATTGTTACAGGAAATCTCGTTTCAGTCGCTGAACAGTACATGACTCCATTGAGAATCACAGTCTTGAGAGCATCGCTTTCCATAGGCAGAAACCATGCATCTGATTTTGCAAAAAAATACCTGAGAAGACAGCTGATCACCAAAAAGAGTGAAATTCCCGTCACATTCCAGCGAAAGATCACTTTCAAAGAGGGTATCTGTATTGAGGATCAGTTGGAGGGAGCCCTCACCCTCACTTCCTTACATCTCGTAGATCATGCATCTCTCATCTTTGTCCCGTCCTCGCGCTACTACCAGATTCATGAGCTGGAGACGCCACAGTATCTCACAGAGGATCTGTCAGAAGAATTCAATAAAAAAAAGAAAATAGTAGTTAGAAGAACTGTCACCTGCGAGGGTACTTAGCTGTTTCCACTGCATAACCGATGAAAAGCATCATTATACCGCTGAGGAAGAACATGGTACTGAATACAGCTGACCACATGTTCATTCCACCGCCAGAAATCCAGCTGTAAACTGCATGCAGCGCCAGAAGAATACTTGAAAGTATCAGTCCAGTCGAGAGCATGCCAAAGAACCGGAAAGGTCTTTCACCAAACAAAAGTTCCATCTTGAGTGAAACCATATCCATGACCCCGAAAGGTATTCGCATCATGCCATACTTTGAGGTACCATTCTTTCTCGGTAGGTATTCCACACGGACTTCTGCAATTGTGCATCCTTTCTCTTTAAGCAATGGGAGTATGTACCTGTGCTCATCCTTCTTGAGAGTCAGCCCTTTTAGAGCTTCCCTCTTAAATGCTTTGAATCCCAAGTTGAATTGGTGTACACTCAAGGAAAAGAGCCACCTTGAAATGCCGTTGAATATGAGAGAGGGGATAAGCTTTGCAAGGGGTTCTTTCTTATTTCCCCAGCCATTGACCACATCGAATCCATATTCAAGCTTATCTACCATCTTTGGTATGTCTTTTGCTCGGAACTGCCCATCTCCATCCATCAGAACTACATAATCACCTGTAGCATACTGGAATCCTGTGAGCATGGCTGCCGTTTTTCCCAGATTTGCCTCATGGAAAAAGACCCTTATTGAAGGATATTCTTCCTGCAAATAATGAGCAATCTCCAATGTTCTATCACTACTTCCATCATCTACCAAGATGATTTCAAAATTAAGTCCCAAAGAGATAGACGTATTTTCAAGGTCCTCTACCACTTCATGAACATTGGCTTCTTCATTGTACAGAGGTACAACCACAGACAGCCTTTTCCTCTCATCATCCAAGCTACATTCAAAAGAAGGCATCTCTCTCAGTGATACCTTCTCTTCCATGGATGAAGATGGACTAAGAAAAGCTTCAGAGCTTTCTGTCATCTCTCACCACCTTCACCGATTTTATTACCTATTTTAGAGTATATAAACTTTCCGGTCAATAGATTCATTCAAAACTTGGTAGTTCTTCTCTTTCTCTTGTATCCCCAAGGACAGTTTTTCTCTTACAAAAGAAATCTAATAGATTGTAATTTATCCCTTCTTCAATATGGACTTTTCGATGAAGGCGATAATCGCAAGATGGATTCGTTGTTTCTGCAGTACATGCCAAATCAATGTGAATTGCAGGGTCAGGATCATAAGAAAGAGTAGCGATTAAAGGGAACAATCCCTGTATAGTGACAGTTCAGTCCTACTGCATTGTTACGGAGGGTCTACCCATTCTCCTCCAGAGCTTCCACTGCGCGAATCGCAGAAAGGTACCTTTTACCAAGTTCAGTGAGCGTCAATTCCTCTTTCTGATGGATAAGACCATACTCTCTGAAGGTGGTCAACCTGGAGACGATTGTCTTTGATAATGTGATTACCTTAAGATCTCCCTGAATGCATCCAGGATTTCTGTCGATGTATTCCAGAATTTCTGCTGTTCCCTCCAAGGAATACAGTCTTCTTAATTTCCCGCTCTTCATGGCGGCGTATTGCATTAAGGCTTTATCTAGGTTTTGGTTTAGCACACGAAATGATGTCAAAAATTTCTTTACGTACAATGTGATAACTCTTTTTGTGAAAATCTTCGTAAGTGACTGTTTGCACAAATATCTTATATCTCATTACATTTTCTTGTTCTTCAGAGAGAGCTGACTCAATAGTGTTACACGTGTAACATACGATTGTCATGAGTCTCCTTTTCCAGTTAGAAAAATGAACAGATCATCCTATGAATAGTGAAGCTGAATATGGACTCAATGTTGTTATGATAAATCCTAGCCAGACGGATTGCACTACTGCATTGGGAATGATTGATCCTGTTATCTTTTCCATGTAGAAACTAAAGAAGCTCATGAAAAGAAAGATTGGAACCATTAAAATCAGTATCATTGCAATGAAGTAGTTGTTTACTACAATGCAGGGAATCAGGACAACAGTGAGAAACCAGGAGTATAGCAGTATGAACGTCAGAAAGGCTGCCGCCATGAACCTGACTGTTGAATTTCTAATCTTCAATTTTCTCTCGAAAAATGGGGCTGAAAGCAGAAGAACTTCTTATGAACAATGATTCCTACACTTTTTTCTCAAAACTAGATGCCCTCATTTTCATGGGACCCACGGACACTAACGTTAACGATGTTTCGGTGGTTGTGGTAGTTTAGTCGGAAGGGTTTATAGTTGATGGGTGTAGGTAAAATCACTTAAATTCCTTCCACGAATATATGCTTATGCTCAATCAAAAAGTTGTCCTCATACTCGGC
>CAZFAR010000235.1:0-4397 GCA_964516825.1 uncultured Thermococci archaeon | reverse complement strand
AATCCATAGTAGTCCCCTTAATTACTCACGATGAGACTACAGGACTTCTGGCTGTCATCTCCGATGTCATCACTCTGCGTGATACTCCTTCAATTGTTGCCTTTGCAAACCAGGTTTCCACAGCTTTGGAGAATGCACGGCTCCTGGAAGAAAGTCAGAACAGGGCAGATGAACTGGCGAAAAACCTTGAAGAACAGTTGCTTTTGAGAGAATTGAATACAAGGCTGTTCCTGGCCCAGTATGAAGAGGAAGTCCTCGATGCAGCTATCGAAGGAATCCACAAACTCGGCAAATCCTTTTCATTCATTGCACTTCTCAATGAAGCGAGAACCTATGCCGCAATTGTGAGGCTTGAGATGGAACAGAAGCTCCTGAAACTAGTAGAGAAGACAGGAAGAATCTTCTTACCGGAATTTTCAATTCTGAGCCACCGGATTCCGCTTATGGAAAAGGATAACATTTTTTATCAATTTTTCACTGATCAAATCCCTCTAGTCTCTTCCAGCATAGATGTCCACTCTCCAGTCCTAAGAGCTGAAATGGATCAAATCTATTGTCAGCTTGCTGGAAGAAGTTCTTCAGTTCAGAGGATCATGGAAAGGGCTTCCAGATTCCTGCCGTATAAGTCGATCATGGTGTTTCCCATCACTGTTGGAGGTAGATCCATAGGGTCCCTTGCTGTCGCCAGCCAGAGAGTATTCTCGGAGAAGGATTTTGTCCTGATGCAGACAGCAGCAGAAATGATTTCCAGTGCAATGGAGCGTATCAAACATTCAGAAAAACTGAATGAAACGTTCAACGAGTTGAGGGCAGTACAGAAAATTACAGGACTGCTCAACATGGGAGCCTCTCTCCAGCAGATTCTGGCGCAGATCTCTTCAAGTATAAGGGAGGTCTACCACTACAGGTTTGCCTTCCCTCTGCTTCTGGATCCATCAAGGAGGTACTTCACTCTTGAGCATGTCGTGATTTCTGCTTCAATAGAAAAGAAGATACGTGATCTTCTTGGATCTGATTCCGATATTGATCTGAAAGGAGTTCAATATCCATTCCTGGAAGACTCCTATGTTCTCAACCAGGTTCTCAAGGAGAAAAAATGCGTTATTTTAAGGGGATTCAAAGAGCTGGCAGAGAGTATATCCCTGGATAGAGTCAGTTACGTCATTTCAAACATAGGGCCTGACCTTTCCAGGTCTATGGGGCTGACCTCGGATGAAACCAATCTCATGATCGCTCCCCTTCCGTATGGAGAAGAAGTCATCGGCATCCTTGTTCTGGGACATCAGAAAGTCTTGACAGTGAAGGATTTTGAGCAGTTGGAGTATTTCCTGGATCAGGTGGGCATTGCAATATCAAAATCAGAGGTAGAGAACAGGCTGCGTCAATCTCTGAAAGAACTGAAGGAATTGGACCAGATGAAGTCAGAGTTCATTGATATTGCCTCTCATGAATTGCGAACGCCATTAACGACCCTGAAGCTGTACCTGGAAATGATGGCTATGGAGCAGTATGGAAAGCTATCAGAACCCTTGAGAGAACGGATCAGGGTCATGGAGGAAGGTGTCAACCGGCTGGAAGAAATCATCAATCAGACACTGGTAGCCTCAAGACTGATCAAGAACAAGTTAGTACTGGAAAAGAAATCGGTCTCACTTCTGGATGTGGCTGCAGAAGTGGTTCGCCAGCTGCATCCTCTGTGGAAGACCAAGAATCAGAACATTTTCCTGGAGAGTCCCCCTCACCTCTCTGAGGTGGAAGGAGATGAAAAAGCGCTATTCACCATGCTGAGCAACCTGGTAGACAATGCTATAAGGTATTCTGCTGAAAATACTGAAATATTCATCAGGTTTGCAGAGCATCAAGATGGGATTGAATGTACAGTCTGTGACCAGGGCTGCGGCATTTCTCCCGATCACATAGAGAAAGTCTTTGATGAGTTCTACATCATCCCCAGTGAGAAAGAATACGCCCGAATGGACGGCAGGACTGGACTGGGTCTTTTCATTGCCAAAGGAATTGTAGAACGCCATGGCGGAAAAATCTGGGTCGAGAGTGTTGTGGGAAAAGGATCTACTTTCCATGTCGTAATACCCAGATGATGGGACATCATTCTGAAATTTAGTCGTTTGACTGAAAGAGAAATGCAGAAAACAAAAGAATCAAGAAGAATGGGCGATATTCATAGGAGGTATGCAAAATTATTTGCGGAACTCGTGTTGCGAGAAAAAGACTTTTAAGTGAAGCAGGCACAAAAAGCTTATGAACCTTTCCCGAAAATACTACATCCTCACTGCTGTTCTGCTCATGAGCTTTCCTTCTCTTGGGGAGCCTTACACCCCTGAGGTAGCCTGGAAATTTCAAACAGGTAGCTGTGTCACCTCTTCTCCAGTAGTGTATGACACCATGGTCTTGTTCGGTTCCCGAAATCATTTCGTCTACTGTCTGAACGCGGAGACAGGTGAAGAGACCTGGAAATACAGAACGATGGGACAGGTGGATTCCACTCCCAGAATCTACGAGGGCAAAGTGTACATTGCATCAAGAGATGATTCTATCTACTGTCTTGATCTCGATACTGGTGAAAAGATATGGTCTTTTCAGACAGGGAATGACATACCAGGAAGACCGGCAGTTTCGCAGGGTAGGGTTTACATCGGAAGCAAAGATGCGTATCTATACTGTCTGGATGCAGAGACTGGTGATGTATTATGGAAATTCAAAGCAGGAGATTACGTTTTCTCTTCTCCTGAAGTCCACGAGGAAAAGGTAGTCTTCGGATCGCTGGATAAGCACATCTACTGTGTGAGTGCAGAAACAGGTGATCTAATCTGGACATTCAAGACAGGTGACAGTGTGTTTGCTTCCCCCCTGATTGAAGAGAACAGAATCTACATTGGGTCCTGGGATGATTACATGTACTGCCTTGATTTCTCTACAGGAGAAATGATCTGGAAGTACAAGACAGGGCACAACATCTACTCATCTGCAGCCCTCTACCAAGGGAAGCTCTACTTTGGGTCTGTGGATTACAATGTATACTGCCTGGATGCAGATAATGGTCGATTCATGTGGCGCTTTTTCACCCGGAACTATGTGACATCCTCCCCTACAGTAAGGGATGACAGGGTCTTTATAGGATCAGTGGATTTCAATTTCTACTGTTTAGACTGCAATACAGGGAAAGAGCTCTGGAGATTTACAGCAGAAGGTGATATTGAGTGCAGAGCAGCAGTCACTGATAAATACGTGTATTTCACTTCATGTGACAGCCGTCTCTACTGCCTGATTAGGGAGCTGAGTGTGGTGGAGGTCGTGTCTGAGCCTGAGGGAGGTGATGTATTCATCAATGGAGAGTATCAGGGAAAGACACCTCTGGAGAAGTCTGTACCTCCTGATGAGTACATTGTAACTGTAGAATCAGATGAGAGGACTGAGTCCAGGAAGATTGTTCTGGAAAAAGATGAGATAGAAAAGGTAGTATTCGATTTTCAGGAAAGAGAAGAACACTCCATACCGGCAGTTTACATTCTGGTCATTCTCCTGGCTCTTGCTGGTTCCTTTACAGCTTGTTATGGTTACAGAAAATTAAGGTGAAGAGCCTGCAAATCTATTACAGTTTCTCTGTTACACGTGTAACATGAGAGAAGAACTGCTCATTACCACAACTCGGCATGTGTGAAATTATTGCACACTTTTTGCACACTTTTACCTAGCCATGTTCAAGCAAGGACGTTATTCCAAGCAGGAAATTATCGGTCATGAAATCACCTCTGTTCCTTGATCTAAAATCTAGGATTTGCGATATTAGTGATGCTGCGCGCAGAATTGTGTGCTACCTGATGTACATATATAACTGCACACATATTTCTCATCTCATGAATGTGATCCCCTTGGCCTTTGATTCAATGGGAGTGAGGAGCATGTGTTGCTTTGTTGAGGGTGAAAAAACCATATTAATCGATCCTGGAGTAAGTCTAGCTCCAAGAAGATTTGGGTTACCTCCTCACCAGCTAGAACTTGAAGAACTGATGAAAAAAAGGCAAAAAATTCAGGAGTATGCCAAAAGAACGGATATTGTAACAATATCGCACTGGCACAACGACCATCATACCCCATTCATTACAGGGCTTTACAATTCTGTAACACCTGATCTGGCAAAATCATTGTACCAGGAAAAGACAGTATTAGCAAAATCTCTCTCTGGATTGAACTTCATGCAGAGGAAGAGAGCTCATTCCTTCCAGAATCACTGTAGTTTTGCTCCTTGTGATGGAAAAACCTTCTCTTTTGACAGTATGATTGTGAAATTCTCATCCCCTGTCTCTCATGGCACTCTTGAGAGAATTCATGTAGTCATGGTTTCTATAGAAAGTAGTAAGAAAATTGTGCATGCTTCT
>CAZFAR010000234.1:0-4403 GCA_964516825.1 uncultured Thermococci archaeon | reverse complement strand
GAGGGCAGTATATTTGGGCTACCTGCAGAATCAAAAGATAAGAAAATAAGAAAGATTCTGGAGAATGGTGTGACTTCCCACGTGAGCTACATGGAGGGATTTGCCAATTCAGTAGTTTCCTCGCTAGAAAAGGGCGTCTACCGCGTGGGAATGGTGAAGAGTCTGTCAGATGTAAATCTTGATATACCGAATGATGTCAGAGAGTTCATCAGGAGCCAGGGCAGAATCGATGTGAGGGGCCCTATGTTCACTACTGTAGTGATCTCATGAATACTTTTCCAGTGCTCTCGCGAAATGCATATATAGGGGGTAGCTCTTCTATGGTTCGGGGTGATAGCATGAGTGAAATAAAACCTGACTATCTCGTAAGAGTTGTGAAGGACGTGGGGGGCAAGGACAGATGGACCGACGTTGGTGTAGCATACAAGAATGCACGGGGTTCTGTGACTATATACTTGACAGCCTTACCTCTTAACGACAAGATATTACTGATCCCTACCAAGGGTGAAGAAGAGTGATCGGCGAAGGAGGTGAGAGATCTCAGATGCTGCTCTCAGAGCATGTGGTGGAAGTGGACTGCTTTGGGAGTGTGGAAACACTGGCTGGGGTGGATGTCTCCTACAAAGGGGACGCTGCCTCAGCTGCCTGTGTTGTGATGGATGTTGAGGGGTCGGTCCTGGAAGAGAAGACTTTTGGGGGCCGACCTGCTTTTCCCTATTTGCGTTCTTTTTTTGTTCTGAGGGAGTTTCCTCTCATGTATGAAGTTTTGAAAGACATGAAATTTGACATACTGTTTGTTCATGGCCATGGGAGAGCGCATCCCAGAAGATTTGGATTAGCGTGTCATGCAGGGTTGTACTTTAGAAAACCTACAATCGGTGTTGCAGGTCAGAAGCTGGTAGGGGAATATGACGAAAGCTTTGAGAGGTGGACGTACCTGTATGATGAAGGTGATATTGTAGGAGCTGTTCTCAAGACACAGAAAGAGATGAATCCAATCTTCGTGAGCATTGGCCACATGATCTCATTACAGTCAGCCATTGATTTCACCTTTTCCAACGTGGGAACCCGCAAATTTCCTGAAGTTCTTGCATTGGCACATCTGCTCTCGAAGCGGCAGCTATAAGAGGTTTGATGACAAATTCGTGAACATCTTCATAATCCTTCTGGTCTATATTCGTGTTAACTTATCCAATATGTTACACGTGTAACATCAATATTCGGTGGATAAAAAAAAGAAGAAAAGAAGAATGCTGTGTCGAATTCCCAGTTTCATAAACCGAGAAAAAGAAAAAAAGAAAACAAGAAATCTAACGTCTTCTCCAGTAGATTCCCACAGGCAGGAACAGTACTAGCCATGAGAGCAGTGCAATAGAGCTGTTGCTGACTATCACGGTAATTGTGTGGTCATCCTTGAATACACCAGATGCATATCCTTTGACTGTTATCGTGTGTGATCCATTTGAGTAACTCGTGGTATTCCATCTATACGAGAAAGGTGCCGATTTGTCTGTACTCTTCAATACCCCGTCAATGTAGAACTCTACCTTGTCAATGTCACTGGACGCGTCTACCGATATAGTGACACGCCGACCACTGACAATCTGTCCATCTAATGGTGCTGTAATTTCAACCCATGATTGGGGAACCTGATTCTGAACAGTGACAGTCACAGTATCAGTATCTTTGAGTGTACCTGATACGTACCCCTCAGCCAGTATAGTATGACTACCATCAGAGTAGGCAGTGGTATCCCAGCTGTAATCAAAGGGTGATGATGTATCATCTTTCACTAATATGCCATCAATGTAGAACTTCACTTCGTCGATTCCTCCTGTCGTAGATGTAGTAACGCTGACTGTTCCAGAAACAGTTGCTCCGTTCGTTGGATTAGTAATAGTTACCTCCGGTACTCCTCCCAGCACTTTGTACGGATTGTCAGCACAGTCTACAAAGTACAAGGCACCTTGATAGTTGTTCGCACACATCGTGGGCAGTATTGAAGGATCTGGATAGAATCCGCTGCCTGCAAGTTCAACAGTGAATGAGAAGCAGGGCATAGCATCGTTCTGTGTGATACCGTAGCCCCAGTCATCAGTAGTTCCTGAGGCCAGATATAGGGCAGAAGCCTGCTGAGCAGTATAGTTGACGTAGCTGTTGTACTGATTACCCATGATCTCATGGACCTGTCTGTCCTCTGCATTTGATATAGGATTGTAGGTGTAGCCCCACGGCCACAGTACCAGTTCACCGTACGAGTGGTAGGTCAGTAGCACGTTGATATCTGGGTGTGCATTGAAGAAGTCCCGGACGGCCGCAGTTTCAGGAGCATCAAAGGGAGAATATCCTCTGAACGTGTCTGACGTACATGTACCTGAGGAACCACTTCCACCCCACTGATAGGAGTAGTTCCTGTTCAAATCAGTTCCAATTCCGCCACTGCAGGGCTGTCTGTTCTTTCGCCAGTTTAGCCCACTGCCATAAGAGCCGCCAGAGTCATCGTACACCTTACCATCAGGATTGATGACAGGTATGATGTAGATTTCCCTGCTGTTCACCAGACTGGTAACAGTGGGGTTTGAGCCGTAGTTGTCCGTCAACTGGTTGATAATGTACATTGCAACATTCACTGTGGCTGCTTCTCTGGCGTGGTGCATTGCACAGATGAAGATTTCAGGTTCAGATTCTTCTGTCTGGACATTGTCTGATATCTTAATCCCAGGGATGTCTCTTCCCTCGTACGATGTTCCCAGAGAGAAGACCTTGGCAATGGCAGAATGGTCTGTCTGGATCTGAGACAGTTCAGTAACTACTTCGGGATAGGTGTAGTACTCCGGTTCCAATTGAAAGACTCCCACACTGTAATCAGCAGTAACTTGTACAGTAAACCCAGCAAGGTACAGAGCCAGCAGTTCCTCATATGAGACTAAGACTGTCATGTACCCTTCTTTCAGATTGACACCAGCGATGTCCACATCCATTAGAGCAACAAATGTTCTCAAGTACTTGTCTGGAGCATACACGTTTGCTCCAAGGAATTCCTTACCCTGGTAGCTGGCCAGTACAGACGTGTCCCTGTTCTTTTTCAAAGTAGAAGAAGGCAGAGTCAGAACGTAGTCTGTTCCTTTCTTTTTTACACAATCCTTGCTGATGACTGCAGTGTAGTAGCCTGGTCCAATGTCCACAATAACAATGTACTCTGTCGTAGTGGCAATGGCAAAGTAGTACTGGAATACTGCCATGTCTTCATCAGTGAATGTCACAGTTAGAGTGCGCTCATCCTCTGAGGCCAAGTAAAGCTGAAGCGTTACAATATAGCTTCCATCTACTGCAATGTGCAGTGTCATACTGTTGTTTGAGCCAGAGGCTGCTGACAGGGCGAGCAGTGCTGTAAGGAATATGAGAACTCCAGATTTACCTTTCATTTCTTTCACCTCCTTTGAATTTGTTTTCTTGCATGGTCTTATTCTCATTAGTGAGTAATGAGCATGATTTTATCATTAAAGTAGAAGTGTAATCTACGTACAGGGTACCGCTGCCAGAAAAACTTGCACATATACTCAAACTCGGCAGTAGGGATGATGGAAATTTCCTTTTTCGCATCTTTCATCTCCTCTAAAGTTAATAGGATTTTTGTGCATATATGCTTATAAACTTTTCGACTACCCTCTTCTCTTTTTGTAGTTTTTTCTCAAAACCAAAAAGCAAGGATTCAGACAGAATCGTATGTACTCCTTCCTTTTCCTCAAGATGGAAGAAGTCGAAAAGCGACACTCTTGAAATTTGGCAATCTCTGGATTGTATTCATCAGATCTGGTACAGCATTGTATTGTGTATAAACCCTTACTCGCAAGACAGAAACACATAAATAGCTAATGGAGAACTCCTACCATGATAGCTATCATAGGAGGATCAGGAGTCTACGATCCAGAAATGCTTGAAGATGTGAAAGACGTACGCGTTGAGACTGAGTACGGCGCAGTCAGTCTGAAATCAGGGGTTCATCAAGGAAAGAAGGTCTTCTTCTTAACGCGCCACGGGGAGAAGCACTCAATACCTCCCCACATGATAAACTACAGAGCAAACATCAAGGCGCTGCATAATCTGAAGGTAGAACGCATTATTTCCACATCTGCTGTAGGCTCTCTGAGAAAAGAGATGAAGCCAAGAGATTTTGTGCTTCTCGATCAGTTCATCGACTTCACCAAGCAGAGAAAGTGCACTTTTTATGATGATGCAGTTATTCATACTGATTTCACCAATCCCTACTGCTCTCAGGTAAGAGATATCATAACTAAGGCTGCCTCCATTCTCGACATCAACCTTCATCTGAAAGGTACATATGTGTGCACAGAAGGACCTCGATTTGAAACGCCTGCTGAAATCAGAATGTTCACTTTACT
>CAZFAR010000233.1:0-4411 GCA_964516825.1 uncultured Thermococci archaeon | reverse complement strand
AGCCAGAGGGTGTAGATGTTGCTGAGACAGTTATACTTCCTTCCAGAAGTATTAGTGAGAGAATGGAAGAAAAGGGATGAGATAGAAAAAACAGCTTCAAGAATGCTCAGATCTCTCCTGAAAGATGTATATCATATAAATCCTTTCTATAGAAGAAAGTTTGAAGGATCACCCATTGCAGACATCAGAACGTTAGATGATCTTGATGTTCTCCCCTTTACTACAAAGGATGAATTGAGAGACGCTTTCCCGAGAGATCTATCCAAAACGTACACTGTTGCAGACTGCATCCATGAGTCCACTTCTGGATCTACAGGAGATGTGCTCAACGTGTATCATGATCCTGTTGCGTACGACTACTATGATAGCATGAAGTTCAGAGAATACAGAGCATACAAATGCAGTCTGAAATACAGAATTGCATACTTGCGATATGAACCCAGTCCGAAAGAACCCTTTGAAAACTTTGGACTGCTCAGAAGGTACTACATTCCTGTGCATTACTCTCCTCAGAAGCAGTTCGACCTCATTGCAGAGTGCGATCCTCACGTACTCAGCGCGTATCCCTCATCATTGTACGAGATCGCAAAACTCGTAGAGAAGAATGATACAGACAATATCTCGCCCAAGTTCATTGTTTCTCATTCGGAACTACTGACAGAGAATATGAGGAAGTATCTGCACTCTGTTTTTGGCTGTCCTGTCCATAATGAATATTCCTCATTTGAAGTCCACAACATTGCAACAGAATGCATGCACGACAGCATGCACATCCATCTGGACAACAATATCGTTGAGATCATAAGAGATGGTGAAGCTTGTGCCTCTGGAGAAGTGGGAGAGATCGTGGTAACCAACCTTAAGAATAGGGCCATGCCTTTCATAAGGTACCGGACTGGAGACTTTGGAGCATTTGATGACAGTGTATGTCCCTGTGGCAGGGGATTGCCCCTCTTGAAGATGATAGAAGGAAGAAAGGATGAGTATTTAACCCTTCCTTCAGGGATGCAGGTCTCTCCACGGGTTTTTGATCCTCTAGATCTGATCTTCCACAAATATGTTTCCAAGTTTCAGATAATCCAAAAGGAGAGAGGGAAATTCGTGATAAAGGTAGTAAAGAGAGAAGGGTACACGGAGGAAATCAGTACTTTACTAAGAGAAGAAGCGAAAAAATGTGTCCCTGAAGACGTGGATGTAGAGGTCCTGGAGGTGGACGATATAAGAAGAACAGGAAGAGGAAAGTTCAGAGCAGTAATAAGTGAGGTGACAACACGATCAGGCGATTGAATATCAGTGATACAGATGAATTCATTGATATACTGGAGGATTCCTTCGGGAGAGAGTTAAAATACTTGGGAAAGAGATACGGGTCAGGCAGATGGAAAATGAGGTTCACCTATCTAATTCTGAGGCTTCTTCAGAAAATTTTCGGGAATATACAGGACGTGCCTGACATTCTTGCGTACTACGAGAACGGAAAAGTGCTGGGTATTACCAAGCTCATTCCGCACAATTCGAGGAAAGACCACTGGTACAGTGAGATAACAGCTGTCAGAAAGAATATCCAGAAGAAGGGTATTGGGACTGCACTCAAGGAATACACAGTGACCCACTACGCAGGGAAGGCACGAAGGCTGTTCGGAAATGTGAGGGAAGAAAATGCAGCAATGTTGAAGACCAATGAAAGAGCTGGATACAAACCTTATGCGAAAAAAGTTTTGCTCACGAAAAAGGCTCCAACAGATTTTGGTAGAGAGGAGATTGAAGGATTCCGCCACTTCAAGAATGACGAGAAGGGAGTTTACGACCTCTATCTGAGGAGAACTCCTGAAAATGTGGCAAGAATAGAAGATAAAATACCTGAAGACTTTGGCTGCGGAACACTGGCGAAACTGCTCTCTCTTTGGGGTAGAATTAGAGGTGAGGAACAAAAGAAATTCGTGATAGAACGAGATGGAAAAATCTGTGCATATCTGTACTTTGAGAAGCTCTGGTCACATTTTGAGAATTTAGACATTCTTCTGGATCCCGAAACTGAAGATCTCTCGGATTCAGTGAAATGTATCGTCTCCATGGTTTCACCAGACAGGAATGTGATAAGCTACTTGCCAGAATACCGTGATTTTGAAAGGAAAACTCTCTTGAATGCTGGATTCAAACTGGAGGAGGTATATATTTGCATGGTAGTAGAATGTGGAGGGGATTGAATTTCTGTATCAGACGTTGGATAGGAAAAGCTGAAAAAGAATGACAGCCTGAATGCTATTCTCCATCTGCACTGATTTCAAACCGGCATACTGCATCTCCTCTGGCCTTACACTGAGTTTCTTCTACCCTATATCCATCCCCTACTGAAGCCTTTAATAACTCGGAAAGCAGTCCAATCTCCACGTAACATGCAGGAGTTTCTGTGGAGATTCCTCTGCAGTAGGGACAATCAGGCAGTTCTACTACTGTTTTTCCATGTGACTGCATTGTGACACCAGTCGTTCCCAATGTTTCGTTAAATGCTTTATTGAATTCTGATACTACTTTCTCAACCCGCTTTTTCTCTGGGACAAAGCGAAGCATCTTACTCGCCAATTTTATGAGTGGGGGCATTCTTTCATATGCAGAAGTGAATCCTGTTTTTCCTGCCCGTAACATGACAGGACGGGCTCCTTCCTCCCCAAAGATATCAAGAAGCGCCTTAATGTATTCTGAGAACTCAATCACAGTGACAGAGGGAGAATCATCATCTTCAGGAGTATTCCCTATGAAATGGTGCAAACCACATCTTCTCAAGATAGTGAAGGTTCCTTTCTCTCCTAGAGTTTCTGTTGTGGATTGAAGTACAATCCGCCATAACCACGAAGGGATTCTCGTTCCCATATTCACACCTCATTTGAGATTACTTCGGCGGTGAGAAGTTCTACATTTAAAAACCTTTGCAGTGAGAAGTGAGACATGAAAGATTTTTAAGACTCAATCATCATACACAATATGAAACTGCTTGTGCTGTGTGATTGCCGTTACCCTGCTGATGTGAACCATGAGTCTTTTTGACTTATCTGTTTTTGCTGCATGAGATTGATGAATTCTTGAATCTTCGATTTTGATGGATCGATATTATGAACTCTTCCCTGATTTGTTACACGTGTAACACCTCTGTCGTTCGTTAAGCACAGCAAACTGATACTGATGTTCATGGCTTTCATCCTCTCGCTTCCTTTGTTTCAATTCTACCAAACACCAGGTAGCAATTTGAACCTCACTTCATTGCAGTATTCTTTATAACCATCAAGTTCTTCCTGCAGCGTTCTGTCCTCAAAAGATGTGCGCAGAATGATTAGACCTGCAACGAATCCCACTGGTATTAACGCCAATAAGGAGCCAAGCATTATCGGTGTTAAAAGCAATGTCAGAATAGCTCCAGCATAACCTGGATGGCGTACGAATTTGTATGGTCCATCCTTAACAACAGTCTGATTCCTTTCTTTCTGGATTCTGACCACAGCTGAAAAGAACTTGTTTGCAACCATGGCCCAGCCTCCAATCACGTATCCCAGGATTACCATGATCAATGCTAGTAATTGAATCAAGACTGGAATGTGCGGTGTGACCAGGAAAATCTATAATCGAGTCCAGCGACAACATAAATTACCAAGGGCCCAAGTATTGCACCAGAAAGTAAGATTGCTTTATCCCAGCTCTTGACATTTTCTGCCTCCAGAGATCTTGCACGTTCTTTCAGCATCTCAGGATTCTTGCGAAATGCCATTATTCTGCTGATTCCAGTGAAGGCTATGGATATAACTACGTAAATCCAACCCCAAGCCCAGTACAGAGTCCCTGCAGCAATGAATAGGGTCATTGGCATCAACAGCAAGTACATCAAGAATCGAAGGATTGCTTTCCACCCAAATCCTTCAGAGGATTTCATTTCATTTTTCTTCATTTTTATCACTCTTGGCTTTTTGACTTAGTTCACTTTAAAAGATTGTTGACTGATATGGCTCGCAGACATTTCTAGTAGGAAGCAGAAAATATCAGATGCAAGCAAAGGTATGTTTGGGGGATATAGAATTGAAGCTGCTATCGTAATTGTATATTTCCATATCATTTTCGATACATTTTCTGAATCCAAACATATTTAGTCATTTCAAGGAACTGAAAGCTTACGAGATTTGAGTCTTCATTCAAGAAGTCTAGTAGGAATGCATCCAGAGAGATCTTTCTCAAGTTCTATGGATCGATGAAGAAGGAACCTTTCCGTTACTAATCAAATAAATTCTGATTCAAAAAGTGCTCCAAAAGCTCTCAGGATAATGAGAAAATAAAAAAAGAAGAAAAAAAGATTTGGTTTATAGCTGATCTATGAGCGACTGAGCTGCTGCTCTGGTGGCATCTCTGTCTGCACCTGCGATGATCA
>CAZFAR010000232.1:0-4438 GCA_964516825.1 uncultured Thermococci archaeon | reverse complement strand
TCACTACTGCTCATTGATCTTAGAGCCACACCGGTTTCCTCACATGTTACACGTGTAACAATTCGAAAAGATCACAATAAGAACAGTGAACAGTGACAAGGAACCACCTTTTTATATTTTGAGACATCCTCTTATCAAATGACAATCTACCTGGAAACCTACGGGTGCACAATGAATAAGGCAGATTCAGAAATCATCAAAGCTTTGCTGAAAGACCAGATCACTGAAGATTTCGGTGAGGCAGAGATTGTCATCATAAATTCCTGCGGCGTCAAAGGACCTACAGAACACAAGATAAGAAAAAGAATCAAAGAAATACAGACTCTGGGAAAAATCCTGATTGTTGCAGGCTGCTTGCCCAGGATTTCAGAACTGGACACCAATGTTCTGGGAACCAATGTGTACGACATTGCAGAAGCCGTCGAAAAAGTGAAAGCAGGAAAAAGAATTCATTTGATCAGAGAAGAAAAAGAGAACAAATTGTGCTACCCCCGAACTGGTGATGGTATCAATGCTGTCATTCCCATAGCTGAAGGGTGCCTGGGCTCCTGTACGTATTGCGCAGCCCGATTTGCCAGAGGATCTTTGTTGAGCTATCCTTCTGAATCTATCGTGAAGACAGCTCGAAAATTCATTGAAGAAGGCTACAAAGAGCTGCAGATTACTTCTCAGGATACTGGTTGTTACGGATTGGATCGTGGGGAGAGGTTGCCTTCTCTTTTGGAAAGACTTGTTTCAATTGAGGGAAAATTCAGGGTTCGTGTAGGAATGATGAATCCAAACCATGCTCTAGATATTCTGGATGACCTCCTTACTGTGTACAGGAATGAGAAGATCTACAAATTCCTTCATATTCCTGTCCAGTCTGGAAACGATCATATTCTGAATCTGATGGACCGGAAGTACACTGTGGATGAATTTCTGGAAGTCTGCTCCGCTTTTAGAAGTGAGTTCCCGGACCTCTATCTTTGCACAGATATTATTGTGGGATTTCCGACAGAAACAGGAGAGCAGTTTAACGATACTGTGGATCTCATAAGAAGAATTCAGCCTGATAAGATTAATGTGACGCGCTTTTCACCAAGACCCAATACGAAAGCTGAAAAAATGCCGCAATTCCCCGATTGGATAAAAAAGGAAAGATCGCGCACATTGTACAGCCTCAGAATGGATATATCATTAAGAATCAATGAGAGATATACAGGAAGTTCTTTGGAAGTTCTGATCAACAAGAGAGGGACAGTTGAAAAAACAATGATTGGAAGGACTTTCAACTACAAGCCTGTTGTGTGTACAGGTGATCTGGGGGAGTTCAGGATAGTGACCGTCAGGAGTGCCAAACCCACCTATTTGAAAGCATTCTGAGCCCTTGTGTACATCTATAGTAAGTGGTTATGATTCAGTGATGTTACACGTGTAACACTTTCAAGATCATTGTTTGTTCTAACATCTGGCAGAATGAGAAAAACAACTCCTAGACATTGTTATGAGAAAAACAACTCCTAGACATTGTTATGAGATTCTGGTACTCTCCTGATCTCTTCTATGACTTCATTTTTAATCCTGTGACATGACCTTCAATCTCCATTCTCTCATCTTCTCCCAGGTATGTCACTGCTTTTCTCATCATCAGTTTAGAGATTTTCTTTTCTGACTTCATCTGTTCTCTTAGAAATTGCACCAGAATATCTGGATGATGCCTTCCAATAGTTTTCAAACCCCAGCCAATGCCCTTAACCACATCAACCTGCCTCTCTTCAATGTAGGGTTCCACCAGATCCAGGAGCATTTTCGTTCTTTCCGGTTGATCCAAGACTCTTTTGCTGAAAAAATGAATTGAGACTCCTACACTTCTTTTTACCCACTTGTTATCATCTTCTAGAAATCTTTTCAGCCAGGGAAGCGCCTCATCAAAACAGATCACGAGAGCTTGACCAAGACTTCTCTCACCAATAATGTCACACACATACCAGGTATCACCTTTGATGATGTATTCTCTGCTCTTTTCCATCACCTTGTCAAAGCTGCCAGGTAAGAAGTGGATTAAAGCCTGTCCTACAATGACAAAGCCACCCATAGCATTGTAATCAACAATTCTATCTGAAGTCTCAAAGAATTTTTCAGGGTCAGTACCTGCTTGACCGATTCTTTTCCCAAGAGCATCAAGGAATGTAAAAGGACATTTCACATCTAGGACTGGCTTCAGCTTCTTGAGAGCTGCTTCACTATTCCCAGATAGAATCAGATCAACTACATCTTCAGCCAGTTCTTCAATTTCCCTTCTTGTTACTTTCATAAACGTCTCTTCTTTTGAGGTGTTATATAAGTCACTGGACATGATCAGGGATCAATTAGTGTTACACGTGTAACATTTCGGAGAATTTCCTGAACCTTCAGCATGGACGAGAATCAGCAGAACGAAAGTTTTATATATATAACCCTAATGAAAAATGTGAAAAAGAAGGGAATTCTACTTGGGGTTGTTCTCCTCGCATTGGTCCAATTCCAGAGCGGGCAGCCTGCCTTCACAGAGTATTCTTCCAATCCTGTTTTTGCCCCCGGAAGAGCTTATTACCCAACAGTGATTTTTGACCAATTTCATTTCGGTGACACATACGCAGGAGGATTACCTTACCACAAGATGTGGTACACGTCATCTGCAGGTATTGCGTTAGCATACTCGGTAGACGGCATTGCCTGGACCTCATATGGGCCTGTTTCAGGACTTCTAGCATCTGCCCACCATGCTCATGTGATCTACAATAGAAATGGATTTGGGGGATCTGCAGTCAGGTATAAGATGTGGTTGTGGGACACTTCTGCAAGTATTTACACTCTACAAGCCCTCAAGTATGCAGAATCTTCTGATGGCATCAACTGGACCTGGTCATCTGTTACGCAGGATGTGGGAAACCCTCTCGTGACTGGCATCCATCCAGACTGGAACAGAGGGACCTACGGGCCTACCGACGTTTTTTACAATCCAGGAGGGTCCTCTGCGCTTGATGATTTTGAGATATGGAACAACAAATACGTCATGTACTACGATGGAACTACGGGAGGAATAGAGCAGGTGGGGCTGGCATACTCTGTTGATGGCCTTCACTGGAAGCGATATGGACATTACCCCGTCTTACCTCTCACACCCGGAGCATGGGATTCCAACTACGTGGGATTTGGAACTGTTGTAAGACTGCTCGGAACGTACCACTTCTTCTATTCGGGAGGTCAGAATGCTATGCATGAAGGAATCGGTTACGCATTCTCTGAAGACGGCATAGTATGGCAGAAAGCACATGCTCCAATCTTTCACATTACAGATGGTGTACCCTGGAGATCTGTACGCTGCTATACTCCTTCAGTCATCCTCAAAGTGGTCGGAGGAACAGCGTATTTCCAAATGTGGTTTACTGGAGATGATGGCAGCAATAGAGCAATTGGGTATGCATCAGGTTCCATAACGCTGGGAATGGAGGGGGTGGAGCCTGGCAGGAATCCAGAAAGAGAGATTCAGCAGCAGATGATTCCTTTAGCCCAGTTTCATTATGAGGTCTGTTGCGAGAAAAATGAAACAATAGTTTCTGAACTGCTGGATGTTCTTGGCGGAGAACTAATGGGTACGCCAGAGTATGAAAATGCTCTGAAGTACATTGAGGAGGCGCGTTTGTGCTGTTCCAAGTCCAGAGTGCTTACGAATTCTGGAAATGCAATAGCAGGTAACTATTTTGCCTTGCAGGCCTGTGAATTGTATGCAGAAGCAATTTCCATCTTGAAGGCACTGGCAGCCCAGGTAAAGTAGGAGAGAATCCAGAGTGAGAACGAGATCAAGTCTGTGCAGTATCATTAGATATAAGGAGAAAGGACTGTAGAAAAGGTGAGAAAAAATGAGCAAAGACTATTTCGATGCAGTCGCCCATGAATGGGAGACCATGAGGAGAGAGTTCTTTTCAGAAAATGTTCGAGAAAGGGCTCTAGAAAAAGCTCACGTTCAGCCAGGTACAACGGCTGCTGACATTGGAGCTGGAACTGGTTTTATCACTGAGGGGCTGGTAAAAAAAGGTGTAAGAGTAATTGCTGTTGATCAATCTGAGGCCATGCTCGCAGAAATGAAAAGGAGATTCCCAGACATAGAAATTGATTATCGCACAGGAACGGCTGAAGCCCTTCCCATTCCTGATGGTACTGTCGATTATGTCTTTGCCAACATGTATTTGCATCACGTAGAATCCCCACCTGATGCTATCAAAGAGATGGCAAGGATCTTGAGAAAAGGAGGAATCCTGGTGATTACTGATCTGGATGAGCACACTTTTGAATTCCTGAGGACTGAACAGCATGACCTGTGGATGGGATTCAAAAGAGAGGATGTCAAACAGTGGTTTTACAATGCTGGACTTGAGAATGTAGCTGTAGACTGTACAGATGAGAACTGCTGTTC
>CAZFAR010000231.1:0-4470 GCA_964516825.1 uncultured Thermococci archaeon | reverse complement strand
ATAGATTTACAATTATAAAAAAATATCTAAAAAAATCTATACAAGAGAATATTCTTTTCTGGACAAGCCTATACGAAGGAATGTTCTTTTCTCGACTTATCATACAGCGTTCTCAAACTCCCCGTTTGAGCAAATGCAATGCCAGGAGGCATCTTTCCACCTCTACCGAGATAGTTCCACCAGTCTACCACGAAAACTCCTGCTGCCAATTCTCTTAATTTGCCATTATTCCTGTACTTTGAAAGAGTCAATTCTTTCTCCAGGAGGCGTATATCTGAAACAGTCTCTCCCCCATTGACAAAGAGAGTCTTCACGTGCTTCAAAAGTTCCTTCACAAACAGTAATGTCCCTGATTCAGTCTTGTTCTCGATCCATGAACGCGGCTCTATACTCCCTTCCTGTAAGAATATGCGTCTGGCAGATATATTACCCATCATGGTCATGGTATTGGGTCCAACTGAAATGAAGCATCCCTCATCAATATCCTTGAGATTCACCACTTTTTCCTTACCATCAACATCTATGATGACATCAATAGGAAGAATGATCTGGATGGAGCCTTCTTCAATCTTTTTTGCCAGAGTCAATGCTTTCATACTGGTCTTATCCCATCCATCTCCATACACTTTTTTCAGAAGGTCACGGTTAGCTTTTCCTATGCTGCTTGGCAAGGTACGGCCCAGGCTCGGAGTCTCTTTGATGAGTGCCCACAACAGTAGAACGAAAATGGATCCTCCGTCAAGAGATACAAGGAGGTCCTGACGATTTTCTGTCACAAAGATAGCATCCAGTTTGGAAGACCTCGCTCCAGCAATGCCCCAGATCTTGAGTGTTCCTTCATCTACACCGTATAATCGGGTGACATCTTCCAGTTCCTGGACAAAGAAGTCACTGCAGAAGCACCCATCTGAAAATACTCGTAAAGAGAGATTGTCTCTGTGGCAGCAGGGCAAAGCTCCATTGACCTTTGCTGTTCCCTTTAGTAACTGCCAGAATTCAGTTTCAGATGAATCTTTGGGAGGAGTTTTCTCTTCAGGGACTGCCTTCCGGACATTGTCCAGGAATATGAAGGATGATGTGTGCTTTTCATTGGCTTCTTTGAGTTCTTGAAGGGTTTCTACCATGATGATGTCTGAAATTTCTGGGGATATTGGATCTAGTTTTCTTTCCAATTCATTTCTTGAGATTTCGAAATTGTCTTTGAGGGTGCCATTGGGAATTGATGAGTGGGAAGTGGAGAGTATATTTGCTTTTGGGTTCTGAAGCTGTCGAATCTGCATAATGGTTTTGACAGCCTGTTCCACCTTTACTGATGGTTGGGGAGGTTCATTGATATCTGTTCTGAAAAAGACAGTCTCTAACTGCTCTGGCACATCTAATAGATCAGCGAGGATGACCTCTTCAGGACCTTTGATGATTCTCATGAAAATATTATATGTGGGGAATATAAAAGGATTTGGTTGGGAGGGTTGTATGAATTGTTGGGCATGTAAGTGTTACGTTACACATGTCCCTCATCTCTTATCTGTACCAGGTCCTACATTGGATAGGATGCATGGATACAAATCACGTGGAGACCTTACAATAAGATTTATAAACCTGACCTTTACTGACTCCCCAATGGATGAAGATTTAGCTCGATTTGCTCTCGAAAAAGCACGGTCCGACTACGCAGAAGTGAACATGGAAGAATATCATGGCCTGCAGGTAATCATAAAGAATGGTAACCTGGACATTTTCCAGCTCAAGAGCAGCTACGGACTATCAGTAAGAGTATTAGCGAATGGTGGTCTTGGATTTGCATCTACCAATGTTGTGACAAAAGAGAGTATATCCAAGATAGTAGAAGAAGCAGAAAGCCTGGCAAGGGCCTCGGCTGCCAGAAATAGGAATCCTATTGGTCTTTCTGAAGAGAGTATGCACAGAGACTCTTACGAAGTGCCACAGAAGAAGAAAATTGAAGACATGGAGAGGGCAGAGGAACTTCTAGCTTTAAACGCCCACATTGCATCTGAGAAAGGACTGATTTCCCAGCTCTACGAGTACGAGGATGAAAAGAGGACAAAATACTTCCTGAATTCAGAAGGAGCAGAGATTCGTTCACAGATCCCCCGCATGAATGTGCTGACACTTCTTACTGTAATGGAGAATGGAAAAAGTGAACAGTGCCAGCTCCAGTTCGGAGGTACCGGGGGATGGGAAACCTTTGAGGGGTTCAACCTGTTTGAGAAGCTCTCCAGGGAAATCAGGGTAGTTTACAGAGCCTTGGAACAGGGGAAGAGCCCACCCAAGGGACCTGTGAGTGTTATCATTGGCCCTGAAGTAGTGGGTATCACGGTTCACGAATCCTGTGGCCATCCATTTGAGGCAGATCGAATTCTGGGAAGGGAAGCAGCCCAGGCAGGAGAATCTTTTGTGAAACCAGACATGATGGGATACGCTGTGGGAACAGACCTAGTGAATATTGCAGAAGATCCCACTATTAGGGGAAGCTATGGATTCTACCTGTATGATGATGAGGGCGTCAGGGCGAGAAAGCGGATGCTGGTAAAGGAAGGGAGAATCAACGAATTTTTATCTAACAGGGAGACTGCCTTTGTTCTCGGAGGCCACAGCAATGGTGCAGCCCGCGCAATCGGATACAATCGGGAACCTATAGTGAGGATGGCCAATACCTACTTCTGTGCTGGTGACTACAAGAAGGATGAATTGATTGAAGAGACAAGAAAGGGGATTATTATGGAATCCTTCACTGAATGGAACATTGATGATACCAGATTCAATCAGAGATACATTGGAAGAGAGGCATATTTGATCGAAAATGGAGAAGTGACTTCACCTGTCCTGCGGCCAGTTCTGGAGATTACGACCACAGGCTTTTACTCCTCTGTGGAAGCAGTTGCAGAAGAGGTTACCCTTTATTCTGGTACCTGTGGGAAGGGAGATCCTTCACAGGGTGCACCCACTTCCATGGGAGGACCATATTTGAGACTGAAGGAAATCAGACTTGGTGGTGCTCATGGATGAGGTTGATGCTTCAAGAATAGTTGATGATGCAGTGAAAACAGGTGCAGATGATGCTATCTGTCAGGTAATACGGGAAGAGATTCGTCAGGTGCGATTTTCAAACAATGAGATCACTGCTGCAAAGGAGTATCATACAGTGAGAGCAAAGATCTTTGTGGCCAGGGGGAAGAAGAAGGCACAGTTCACTCTCGAGAATCTGAGTAACATTGAAGAAGACCTGGAAAGATCAGTGAAATTTCTGGATAAAATGCAAGAGAACAAGGACTACTACGGCATTGCTAGAGGACCCTTTGAGTACAATGCGAGAAGGTGTGACAGAAGCATTGGAGAAGCAGATGTGGTGGAATTAGCGTCTGCTGCAATAGAAGCATGTGAAGCAGAGAGACTGGCAGGAGTTTTATACGCGAAGCATCAGTACGTGGATCTTGCTTCACCTTACACGGAAGCTGGGGATGAACAGTCTTACATAGAGATTTCTGTAAGAGCTTTCGAGAATGGTTCTTCAGGCCATGCAGTGAACTGTTCTTCCACACTGAAGGATTTTGATGGGGTGAAAGCTTCCAGAGAAGCGGCGGATCTGGCAAAAAAGGCAGTATCACCAAAAATTGGAAAGGGAGGACGCTACGATATCCTTTTCACGCCCTTGTGTTTTGCCACATTGTTTTCAAGCGGATTGTATTCATTATCTGCATTCTTCGTGGATTCAGGGATTTCTTTCTTCCGTGATAAGATGGGAGAGAAGATAGGTTCAGAACTGCTCTCTGTAGTAAATGACGGAAGGTTGAGCGAGGGAATATTGACAGTCAAATTCGACGAGGAAGGTGTTCCTACCAGGAGGACTCCTTTGATAGAGGAGGGTGTATTAAAGAGCTTTCTGCACAATACGTCTACTGCAACAAAATTTGAGACTGAAACCACAGCCAATGCTGGACTGGACATACCTGAACCACAGAACTTGGTAGTAAGAGAGGGAGATAGAACAGTCGATGAGATCACAGATGAGATCAGAAATGGGTTGATGGTGACCAATACCTGGTATACGAGGTATCAAAACTACATGGTAGGAGATTTTTCTACCATACCGAGGGATGCAATACTTAAAATAGAGAATGGAGAGATTGCTGGAAGTGTAAAGAATATAAGGATCAGCGACAATATGCTACGTGTACTGCAGAACATTGAGGCTGTCGGAAAGGGTACCGAGCAGATCCATTGGTGGGAATGTGAGTATCCCGTGTTTTCCCCCCACTGTCTGGTAGAAGACGTGAATGTGACAACATCTACTAAATAGCCGGGGTGGCGGAGCTAGGGCAAACGCGCCAGACTCGAGATCTGGTTGTGCACCGCACAGCTAGGGTTCAAATCCCTACCCCGGCGCCAAATAACTTGTTCAAATACCTCCGAAAGCTTTTTAAAGCCATGCTTCTACTTTGATGCATGAAA
>CAZFAR010000230.1:0-4474 GCA_964516825.1 uncultured Thermococci archaeon | reverse complement strand
TCTACGAAAACCCCATACCGTACGTGAGAGATAGATCCACAGAACATGTACCTATTTACGTTCTGCCGATTTTGCAACTCTTTTTCCCTCTTTTCAAACAAATCTTCTCGTTCTGCTTTTTCTTTAAATCTCATCTCATACATTTTCTCCACTTCTAACTCAGTCATTCTTCGGACAATGCTATTTGCTCTAAGATAATACTTTCCAGTAGTCTCTACCATATGGATATGGTATGCACTCTGAGGAATCCTTACGACAATGAATTCTCTGTCTTCAAAGTTATCGCCCTTCTCGTTCTTTGCACATATTTGAAGGATTTCTACATGCAGAGGAGGGGAGATATGAGATTCTATGATTTGTTGAAGTCTTTCTACAGATCCCTTTTCCTTTGTCATGCCGGGGGAAGGTGTGGCCCTATACTTGTCATCCCTCTCTATTCCATAAATAATAACTCCTCCCCCAGCATTTGCCATGGCGGAAATGTCCTTAGCTATTTCCTTGTTATTACTGTCTATCTTTCCTTTAAATTCTAGTCGTGTACTTTCTTCAATATGATTCTTCATTAGGTTAGCAATATCTTCATATGATTCAATTCTTATTGTTCCTGCCATAGGATCACTTTCTTATTTGGTTAGACGAAAAGGACATATATAAATTTGATCCCTTTCTTCACGTGCACAAGCCCTCTCCATATAGTTCAAATCTCAGAACAGCTACCTTCTTTTTTCCTCTTTTCTTGGTACAACATCCACGCACATGCCTGCAGCTACTGTAGCGACTCCATCTCGCAGAGCAAATCGTGACAGCCTTGGAAAATCTGAAGCTTTCTCAATCACTAGAGGTTTTAATGGCTGTATCCACACAATTCCACCCTGACCTGGAGGAACTCCCTTTGTCTCTGTGGAGAGAACCTCTCCTGTAGCTATGTCAAACGTACTCTCCACCTGTACAACCCTCACAGGTACAACAGCCTGATGACAGTGAATTATAGGACAGTACCCCTCTCCAATGTACCTGTTCCAGGCCATGATCCTCGCTTTGAATCGATCTGCTACCTGCGAACCTTCTCCAGGCTTGCACACCATGTACCCTTTCTTGACTTCCCTTTTCATCACAGCTCCTGATAAGGCGAGTCCTACATCGAATCCTGGCTCAGCTTTTCTGAATCTCTTGTGCTGCCATTCAATGGATAATACCTTTCCTGATCCACCATAGGGAATGATCTCTATGGTATCACCCTCTTCTACAGAGCCGCTTTCCACCTTCCCTGCAACGATGACCTTTCCTACACCGCGCGAGGTAAAAGTTCTCAGTACTGGCATTCTGAAGGGTCTGTCCACAAGCCGAGGAGGTTCCTCCAATGTATCTAGAGCCTCCAGAAACGTAAACCCTTTATACCAGTCCATCTTGTCAGACTTTCTGGAAATATTCTCTCCAAGGTACGCAGAAACTGGTATATACAGCATTTTCTCCAGTTTCGTGAATCCCAGAGAGGAAAGAAACTCCTGGATCTTGTGCCGAACCTCTTCAAACGCTTCTTTCGAATACTTTACTAGATCCATCTTGTTGACTACGACCACCAGTTGATTCACTCCCAATGTCAGCATGAGAACAGCATGCTCCTTTGTCTGGGGCATGATCTTTTCCAGAGTGTCCTGGCAGTCCACTACCAGAACGCCAGCATCTGCTTCTGCAGCTCCAGTGATCATGTTCTTCACGAAATCTGAATGGCCGGGAGCATCGATGATGTTGAACCTCTTCTTCTCAGTCTCAAAGGGTTTGAAACCCAACTCAATGGTCAATCCCCGTTTTCTCTCTTCCAGGGACGTATCCATGAAAAAGGCGTACTTGAAGGTTTCTTTCCCCAGATCTTTGGCATCTCTTTCTGCTTTTTCTTTTTCACTCTTCGATATGAGATTCAGCTCCTCAAAGAGCCTCCCGATTAGCGTGGACTTTCCATGGTCTACGTGACCTGCAATCACCAGATTTATCATAGGTTTTTCCATAGTATCATCTCAGTGCAAGAGATAGCTCGTCTAGGGAAACAGGGGTCTGTTCTTGTGTCTCCAGGTTCCGGAGCATGACCTTTCCTTCCTTCAACTCTTTCGGACCTAGTATGACAGCATATTTTGCCTTGATTTCTGAAGCATATCCAAGCTGCCCTTTAAGATCCCTACCTGTCATTTCCATTTCAACCTTGTATCCTTTCTTCCGCAAGTCCTGTGAGAGCTCTATTGCTTTCTTGTCCAGATCCTCAGTTACCAAAGCGATGAATACATCCACTTTCTGCGGGACAGGAATGTTCTTCACCAGAAGTCTGGATAAGACTATTCTGTCAAACCCGAATGCATATCCTGTGGCTGGCGTTGGCTGTCCGCCGAACTCTTCCACTAGTCTGTCGTAGCGTCCTCCTCCACACACCTGTTTCTGAGCACCGAGTAACGGAAAGTCGAATTCAAAGACAGTCCCGGTGTAAAAGTCCAATCCTCTGGCTACACCCAGGACGACCTCATAGTTTCTTACTCCAAAGCTCTCCAGATAGGTGAGAACTGTGTCCAGCTCTTCTAATGACTTTTCTACTGCTGTCCCTGTCAAGAGCTTCTTCGCTTCTGGCATGACTTCTGTGCGGGGACCTCTGATCCTTGAGACCTGCAACAGTAGTTCAGCTGTCTCTTCAGGAACACCATCCACTGTCCAGATCGCTTTATACGTTTCTTCCAGAGCTCTGGGGAGCTTTTCCACCCATTGAGGAACTTCCTCCAGTGCAGAAGGAAGAACCTCGTACTCACCAAAGGAGGATCTTAGACCTTCACTGATTAAATGCATCTGCAAGTCGTAGAGCATGCTCAATTCAGTTTTCACGTAGTTCTCATCTTCTGTACTCAGATTCTCTTTTTCACGAATGAGAGCACATTTGTCCCTGGTCGACATGATGGAGTCGATATTGCCGATGATTCGGTTCTGATCCTCTGTATCAAAGCCAGCATCTTCGAGTATTCCTCTGACTATGCCAATGTTTCCTATCTTCAACTGGTATCCTGTGACGCCTGCATTTTCAAGCGTTTTCGCACCAACGGTGATGACTTCAGCATCGGCTGCAGGAGATGAACTCCCCATGAGCTCGATGCCAGCCTGACAGAACTGTCTGTACCTTCCTGCTTGTGGCTCCTCGTAGCGGAAGCAGGGACCAATGTAGTAGAACTTGTAGGGTTTGGGCATGGTCAGCTTTCCTGTAACGATCATGCGGCAAACTGCTGCTGTCAACTCTGGTCTCAAACCGTACTCCACTCCATCTGCCACGAAGGTGAACATCTTTTCCCTGATCTCTTCTCCAGATCTTGCTGCGAGCAGGGAGAATTCCTCGAAAATTGGTGTTTGTACTTCCTGGAATCCGAAAGATTCGAAAGTCTTTCTGACAATTTCTTCCACGTAACGGCGTTCGGCCATTTCATCGGGAAGAAAATCTGCAGTACCTCTAGGTAAATTAAATTCTACCATAAGATCACCTCGTAATTTTTTTGAGAAAAAGCTGCCCAGTTGAAACTACCTTGAACAGAATTATTTGGTTTACTTCTTGTGAAGGCAATCCCTTCTGAGCATTCTTGTCACCTGGTTCTTAGGGGTAGGCAAGATATATAAAGGTTTCGGTTTCGAAAGGAAATGTGTTACACGTGTAACATCTGGAATTCCTTCTCTTATCCATTTGAAAATTGTACTTTCATGTTCGATGCAGCGAATATAAGGTCGTGGAGTGCCGAATTACGAAGTTGATTTGACTTCATCTTCTTCTCAGATAGAAAATTAATCCCAGGAGGAATACAAGAGAAAAAATAGCAGCATAGATGACTATCTGGGTTTTCCTCCCCCTTTGACAGGATATAATGAGATCCTCTATGTAATTCACGTATTCCTGTTCCCCCAGTTCTTCAAAGAGGTTCTGAGCTTTCACAAAGTGTTCTTCGCCTTCCTTGTAGTCTTCGTTCTCAAGAAATTGAATACTCTCCTGGAGGATAGAGAAAGCTTCGATATACTTGTTGCACCTCTCTGAGAATTCTGTATCTCCCACTTTTTCATATCCCTCTTGAGCCTTTTCAAGTGTTGAAATAATTCTGACATATTCTCTCGTAGGAAGCAATTCCAGCGCTTCAATGTACATATTTCTGGCTTCTTTCCATATTGCCGAGAGCTCAGCCGCACTTGCAAGGTACTGCTCCGCCTTCTCAAATTCACCCTGTAATAAGGCTTTACTGAAGAGATCCAGTTCTCCGTCAATTTTTAGGGCTCTCCCTGAGAAGGGTTTGAGAACAAGTTCATCATGCAGGAACGCTTCGAGGGTTTCACACTGAAACATTAGGTTCGCTGCTCGATGAAAATCCTCGCTTGTTGGGACATCTTCTAGGGAGTATAACCACTCTGTTTCCAATTCTCCAATGGAAAATCCATACACAGATGCTATCTGTAATTTGATGTAGTC
>CAZFAR010000229.1:0-4565 GCA_964516825.1 uncultured Thermococci archaeon | reverse complement strand
ACTTAGCAGCATATTTCATTGAGAGGTTCTGCAAAGAAGAATCTGGAATTCGGGAAGAAAAAGGAGAAATGAGACAAAAATACATTAATGACTTCATCTGAGCCATGATTTGGTGAAAATGTTTCGCATCAAGAAAGCGTCAGATCCAACTGCATACTCATTGAGGAGCTCTTTCTGAGATTATCAAAAATGTTACACGTGTAACATCGACAACGAGAGATAAAACCGAGATTACAGGAACTGAATTACAGAGCATATTCTCCTTTGAAGAACAGGGTAATCATCCTTCCAAGGATGTCCTCTTCATTCGGTACGATTCTCATTTCATTGCGCATCCACTGCGCAACATCTTTCCTTACAAAGGGCTGGATCACCCTCTCGTCCAAAAAGATGATGGCTGCCTTGTCTGTGAGCATCCTGTGAGCTCTCCCTGCACCCTGGCTCAATTTCCGGTGGGCTGGCAAGTAATACCCGTAGTACCTTCCCTTTGCTGGAAACACTCTGGTGTAGTACTGCACCTGCGCTTCCACCCGGGCAGTGGGCTGTGCGTACGGCACTCCCACCAGGACTACTGCATTCATCTGATCCCCAGGAAAGTCCTCACCTTCTGCATTTCTCCCCCCCATGACTCCCAGAAGGACAGCACCCTCATCTCTAGCAGACGCTTTGAAGGCTCTTACCAGTTCATCATTCTGTCTGGATGTGTACTCTTTTTTTTCCATGAAGACAGGTTTTGGACAGATCAGTTTGAATCCTCCAGAGAGCAATCCGTTCAGAACCTCGTATGAAGCAGTAAAGACTCCTACATTCTTTGGAGTATTCTCAATGACTTCACAGGTTTTCAAAACAAGCTTTCGGTACATTTCATGTGTGCGGAAGTCTCCTTTGGTCGTTACTCCTTTTACTGCTGCTACAAAGATGTTGGATTCGCTGAAGGGTGTTGGAAAGCTTCTCATCTCGTAGTTCTGCAGTCCTACCACCTCTGCAAAGGCTGACAAAGGAGTCAGAGTGCCTGACATGGATACAGAGGAGTATACATTCCCCAAGACCTGGGTCGTTACATTCCTGGGATCCAAATCTACGATTTCAAGCAGTAGAGCAGGATGACCCTTCCTTGTGTAGTATTTTTTGATGATGTAGCAGTAGTCTTCCCTTTCCTTGACATCCAGCCAGGATATCAGAAAGCATGCACACCCGTGGATGTATGAGCGGGGAGGCCTACCCTTCTTGAGCCTGTCCTTCTGGATCTCTTCTCCAATCTTCCGGGTGTACTCGAATAATTCTAGAAGTCTTCTCTCGTCACCGGGTAATCTTGTAATCAATTCTTCATAGCTCAGGAGAACTTCATCTTCCAGATTGTACTTTTCTGCTAATTCTTCCATGATCTGCTCCAACAACTGGAGTAATAGTAAGATATCAGGTTCATTGTACTCTGCGGCCTCTCTCTGTGCTGCTCTCAATGATACCGTACTCATCATGTCTGATCCGAGACGGATGGCCAGATCCGGCAGGTTGTGCGCTTCATCCAGGACGACTATCATATCCTCCATGTAGCATCCAATCATTTCCAGGAAATTCTCCCGGATTGCTGAATGAAACAGGTACATGTAGGAACAGGCCACAAGATCCACGTTTTTAACGACTTCCTTGACAAAATCGTATGGACATATCCCTGCATCCATGCAGATATCCAGGACTTCAGAAGAATAGGTGGGTTTTCTGGATAGAGATATCTCCATTTCGAAGACCTGGTCCTGATTCTCCTTGAATTTCTTGTGGTAATCACATCGTTCCACGCTTCTTAACAGCCTGCACAGGTATAACGCGGAGGCTGCATCCATGGCATGATTTTTCACTGTGGGGTTCAGGCACATTTCCCTTCTTCCCCGCAGAGAGATTCCAGAGACAGGATGAGTCTCTGACATAGCTTTCATTTCGTCGATTACTCTGTCCATTTGTTTGTGCGTCCTGCAGCAGTAGACGATCTTCTTTCCCTCCTGGTCTGCAAGAGGGAGCAATGCGGATAGAACACAGATTGTTTTCCCAAATCCTGTTGCAGCCTCAACCAGAATATTCCTGCCCCTGGCTCCCTCAGTCAGGATTAAGTTGATGAGTTCATTTTGATATGGCCGCATTTCAGGATAGGGAAAGTAGTGTTCCATGTTTACACCTGGCATTTTGACTAAAAAAGGTATGGTATTCAAACTCTTGGGGGGTAATAAACTTTTAGAGAGCAGAGGAAAAGTATTGCAAGAAACTTTCTTGAAGATGAGTGACAGGTCTTCCTGCTTCCTATCCAAGAAAGAAATCGAAAAAATGTAGGAATAGCAAGATAAATTAAAAGTGAAAGTGGGAAATAAAATAATAAGTCAAAAATAAGTACCGAGGTTGATTTCCTGTTTTCAATGAATTTTCATATGAGGACTCCTGATTGACAATATTTAAAAAGCCTCTTACAAATCCACATCCATGAGAGTTTACAAGTGTCCACGCTGTGGATTTTCTCAAGCAACTGAAGATGAATTGTGGGAATGCCCTCGCTGCAAATCGCCCATGCTCGTTAAAAGGATAGATGTGGAAAAAATTGAAAAGGTGGTCTCCACCCACTTTACGTATACTGACTTCAAGGTAGAAGGCTCTGCCATCATTTTCAGGATTCAACCCTTCATACGTGAGTTTGAGAATATGAGGAGCATATTTGAAAAGGAAGGATACTACCCCTTCTTGAGAAAAAAGCAAGATCAACACTACCTGATCCTGGTGGAAAAGATCGAACAGGGCCACCCCAATGTCATGTGGAATATTGTCCTGTTCCTGGCTACCATTGCTTCCACCCTCTTTGCAGGATATCTCATGTCATACAGTCTTGCTGCAGAAGGGTACATGAACAATGTATGGGCAGGTGCAGCCAGTTTTTCTGTTGGCATAATGTTCATACTGGGAACCCACGAGTTGGGACACAAATACGCTTCCCAGAGAAATGGAGTAGATGCTACCTGGCCGTATTTCATACCCATGCCTTTTTTTATCATAGGAACCATGGGTGCAGTAATCAAGTCAAGGTCCCCCATGCCGAACAACAACTCCATGATTCAGCTTGGAGCAGCAGGCCCTCTGTGTGGCTTCCTTGTAGCAGTGCCTTTATTCATCATAGGCATAAAATTCTCGTATGTAGTCCCTGAACCTGTCCCAGGAGAAGGAGTACTCGTGTACTTCGGTGATTCAATCCTTACAAGATATCTGGCAGAAAAGCTGGTGCATGTACCAGAAGGATCTGTGATCTCTCTCCATCCCCTGGCAATTGCTGCCTGGGCAGCCCTCTTGGTGACGTCTGTAAACCTGATCCCTATAGGGCAGCTGGATGGGGGACATATCGCTCGCGCCATACTGGGAGAGAAGCTGCACAGGATCGTGTCTCACGGACTGGTTGGGTTCATGGCTGTACTGGGATTTCCATATCATAACCCACTGTTCGTCTGGGAAGGGTGGCTCGTATGGGCCATTATTCTGTACTTCATTATCATGCGGGTAGGGTCTGGAGGTGCTATGAATGAATTGAAACCCATAAGCGGGTTCTCCAAGCTATTGGCACTGGCTGCAATCACAGTATTTATCCTGACTGTAATTCCCATTCCTCTGAACGTTATTCAACCATAGCAATGACAATGAGCGAACATAATACAGAATAAGCCTTAATCCTAGTCTATCTCGAGGTAGCTCTTCACCAGATTCAAGGAAGAAAATTTCCCTCCGCAGAGGTACACGTACATCTTCTCCCTTCCAAACAGACTATTCCGGATTTCCTCTGCATCCCATCCCCTCTCATACAGCTCTTTGACCTCTATTTCGAAGGCTTCCAGCGTCTTCACCTGCTTTGCCACAGCTTCATTGGGATTCTTGAAGGGAGGCCCATGTCCAGGGAACAATACTTCCATTTTCAGATTGGAAAGACAGCGCAAGGACTCGATAGCCTCGTAGATCCGTACGTCGACGAAAACCTCTCTAGTAGTACCCCATAGTAGCAGATCTCCAGTGAATGCCCATTTCTGATGAGGTTCATACAGCGATATGTGATCGGGCGAGTGACCAGGCGTGTACAGCACCTCAAATTCGTAACTATCTGCTCGAATCCTCTTGGGAATCTCTTTTGGATTGGAGGGCTTTGGGAGTCCATACAGGAATTTCTGGATCATCATTTCGAGTTTGGGATTTCTCAATCTTTCAAATCCTTCAGGATGCGCAAAAACAAAGGGAAATGCAGAATTTGATCCAGTATGATCTGGATGAGCATGGGTATTCACCACAGTTTCGATGGAAAAGGGCTGCAGAGCATTCAGAAATTCATCAGACATGTTCGCTGCACCCGTATCAATTAGGAGGTTTCCGATAACATAGGAATTGATGGGGAAAATCTGTTTTCCAAAGAAGGAAATACTCATTTCAAGCTGCTGTACATCACCGTATGATTCTATCTTGATCATGTACTTTGTGTGGTATCTGTGCTGATAAATGTTTCCTTTTTCTCCTAGAGACTTCTGAAATGTCCACTCATTTTGTTACACGTG
>CAZFAR010000228.1:0-4571 GCA_964516825.1 uncultured Thermococci archaeon | reverse complement strand
GAAATCCAAAAGGTTCAGCCCCTTTTTGTAAAAGTATATCTTGCAGAAACTACTGGCAATCTATTATTTACAGGAAATGCAGAATCCTTACTGAGTCTAAGGGTTCCTGTAGCGATTCATTCTGATCTTGAGACCACCAGAAAATGGTGCAGCCTGCCCCATGGAATCCTGTACGTGTGCCATGTGGCCTCCAAGAGAGAAATAGAATTCCTGAAATCAGAAGATGTCAAAATAGAGGTTACGCCTCATCACCTATTTCTCATCCAAAATGATGATCCCTTGTCCAGAGTGAAGCCTGCACTCGGCACAGAAGATGATAGAAGAGCATTGTGGGCAAACCTGAACCGCATTGACATTATTGCATCAGATCATGCTCCCCATACCCTAGAAGAGAAAATGGAAGGAGCTTGCGGAATTGCAGGAACCGAAACCATGCTTCCTTTACTATTGAATGCTCTTGACAAAGGTGTGATCACTCTACAGGATATTGCTTTGAAACTGTCAGAAAATCCAAGTACTCTGTTGAATTCACTTTTGAATTTCAGGAAAGGTTTTTTTGTTGGAGCAGATGCAGATTTTACCGTTGTCGACCTCAAGAAGCAATGGACGATCAGAGCTTCAGAATTTCATTCAAAGGCGAACCACTCTCCCTTCGATGGATGGAGAATAAGAGGAAGAGTTCTGAAGACTATTCTGAGGGGTAACACAATCTATGAAGCAGACGTGTGAAACCCAATCCAGACTCTGTACATGGTGAATGAATCAGAATGAAGCTCCAGTAGCTCATGAAATCATTAGAGTACTGAATGTTCACTCCACAGCCCATTTCACCACATTCTCTGCAAACAAGAAATTATCATCCTCTAATGGCTCTTTTGGATCGATCCATACGCTTGAATCCCCCAAACAGAATACTCTTCCCTCCCCCTCGTACACTGCAGCTGCTGTCGGCGCCTTCCTGTATACTTCAGATGTGTCATGTCGTGATCCGAATGCTATCTCCTGAATACTGGAGCGCTTCTGATGTCTTAACACTGTTAAAGAACAGCCTCTCCAGTAATGTATTAGAGTTACACCATTACAGACTGGATGTTCTGCAAAATTCTCAATTGTATTTCCCCTGTAAAACGTGATTTCGTCTGCATTGAAGCGAATGCCAAAGGGCTTGGAAATCACATTCAGTATCTCATTGCATCCATAGGAATAGTAGCGTGCAGAATTGTGGTGATTACCAATCAGAATCAACGACCCACCTTTGAGGACAAAATCAAAGAGAGATAATGTTTCCTTCAGTGTAAAATATGAATGAGGTTCTGCAACAACAATAGTCTTAACCTCTTCTATAGAACTCTTGAATTCCTTCCTTGAGCGCGCAGAGACTAACCCATATTTTTCAATTCTTTCTCTCCAGAGCGAGCATGACCGTCTCTTTTTTATTCCTGAAATGGTACAGAATTCATTATGCGATTCATCGAATAGAATCATGCTCACGTTTCCTTTCTATCTATTAAAGGTTTTGCCCAAATCTTTGGAAATTTGTTACACGTGTAACAAGGCAGTGTGGATTTCTGAAGAAGACTGGAGACATTCCTACATGACGATTCTCACACGATGATTCCTCTGTAAATTTTATCATAGAATATCGTTCTTTTTTGCACGTGTAGCATTTGCTTCCCATATATTGAGATCTGTGATTATGAAATTCTCACCATGTACATATACACCAAGCACGAAAACTGTGTAATCCCTATCAATGAGAATCCGAACCTCTCTTGTCTCTCCTGTATTCTCCCTATAAATGGTTGTGACACCATGCCAGTTCCCTAATAGATCAGAGACATTGATATCTACATTTCCATATCCTGTATCCTCATATGTGAGAACAAGTTCTCCTTTACACACATCAAAGAGATAAATCCTCATATCGGAATCCTCTGGGGCAGCAATCACCTTCCTCGATCCAGATTCCAATGTGGTCACCCACTTTCCCTTGAGTCCAATATCTTCTGAAATCTTTATCGCATCGTCCAACCCAAAGAGAATGTGTAATTCCTTTAAAAGAAAATCAAATTCAGGATAGAACAGCAGATCAAAATCCTTCATCCCTGAAAGAGGATACATCATGGATTTTTCCTCTCCCATTTTATACTTCAGAATAGTTGCAATGTACTTGTAATACTGACCAATGTCTATATACCCGTAGGAATCATCAGTGTACTTTACCTCAAGAAAGAACTTGCCATGAACATCTGCAGACAGTACAGGGGAAAAAGGCAACCAAAACAACTGCTCTCCCTCCATGGTTATGTCCTTCCTGCTCATAACGACAAAAAATGTAGTTTCTGGCCTCTTATCATAGTTCACCCTGAATAGAAAAGCATTCCCTTTCTTGGCTACTGGCTTATACAGTGGAGATTCCAATAATCTTTCAGGATCCAAATCAAGGTACAGCTTTTTCCTCCAGGCAGGAATGTAGATGTAGTCGATATCGTATTTTCTTAGAATCTGGAGAGCCAAATCTGAATCTGGTACATATCTGATGATCCATAGATCTTCCCGCTTCACATGGGCTCCCACCTTCTCGACACAATTATCACCCCTGTATCCAGAAAATACGGGAAAGATCACTCTCCTCTTACTCAGAACAGGCACCCATGAAGAGCAGTCTGCTGCAGCTCCCGTATTCAGAATGACAGAATCTTCTGAAGTATTCTTCTGGATCCACTGGATGACAAATGCATCATCTGGGTTCATCTGGACTTCTGAAACAGGATCTTCAAAAAAAGAGTGAAATAAATTGCAATGATGCATCCCTACTGAAAATAGTGCTACGATGATCATGAAAAACAAAAACTTTCTTCGTGAGAGATTTTTCTCCAGATCGGAAAAGAATACTCCGCACAGAATACAGAGCGGGATGAACAAGTAGAGTACGAATCTGTTAGGAGATATGGTATACCACATGGGGTAATACACCTCGAAAAAGGAGAGAATTGGAATTATCATCATCGATGCTCCCAAAAGCAATAGGATCACAGCCTTTTTCCGTTCTCTGAGTGCGATCCCTCCTAGAATGCCAAAGAATATCACTAGAGGGCTTATGGCAGATACGGTCCTGATCAAATCTGGGAGAGTCTGGATGGAATCTCCTGCATACCACACAGCAAGAGTTCTCATCTCAATTTCAGTAAGAGGTCCAACATGAAGTTTCAGAAAATAGGGTGTGCATAATAATATTGATCCCGCTCCTACAATGGTCACAGTCTTCAATCTGGAGAAATTTCTGGTGCCGAGAAAGTAGATAAAAAGAAAGAAGAGGAAGAACAGATTCAAAAGTAATGTGTAGGGATGGATTTCTCCAGATGCTGCAAAGGTGAGGACTGTCAGGAAGAGCAGCCTATAAGATTTCTCACGAAGTGTTTCAATCAAAAGAAAGAATGCAAAGACCTGGATAGTAATCCCTAATAAATTCGGGTAGGTGGAAGTAGTGGACAGGCGCTGAAAAAATAATGACAGAAAAGAGAGGGAAAAGGCAGAATAGAGCCCAGTTCTCCTGTCAAAGAGCGTTCTTCCCAGAAAATAGAAGGAAGAACAGGCAAGAGGCAGTACAAGAAGAGTCAACTTCACTATAGAAGGCAGGGATACCTCAGAGAATAGTGCAAGAGCCACCACAATGTGGTAGCCCATGGGGTAGGTTAATGGTGAAATCTCAAAGTAAAGGGGTCCATAGTTTTCGGGGAGTGAACCATGATGAATATTCTCGATGATAGGGGCATGATACTTCATATCATCTCCTGGAGGGATCCATTCATAGAATTGAGACCAGGGATACAGATAGGATATCATGAAAAAGAAGAATATGACCAGAAAAAATATATCATAATTCTTATTGATGCACACTTTTCTTCTGTCTGCTAGAACTGCACTCAAGAAAGAAATACATATCACAGTGATCCAGTGCAGTATTTTCAGTTCAGAGACAAGATATGAGAAACAAACCCAGAAAGAGATTCCGAATAGGAGGGGGAAGAAGACAGCTTCTGTGAGATCAAGCTCTCTCTTAATGAAAGATGCAAGATAGATTCCAGGAAAATAGAGGAGAAGCAGCAGGGAGAAGAGAGGGCGAAGAGGTAGAGACAGACCTACCAGTGCTGCAAGAATGACAAAGCTCACCAGCATCTTGTGCTCTGATAGGTTCATGCCCTTCTTTTTGTGGGATTCCTTTATAATGTTGTTGAGATCATTCAATCACGAAATTGTTGGTTGAATCTCAGAATGTTACACGTGTAACAAACAGCATACACATGAATGAGATTACATTCAAAATCTACAGAAGATGCATTGGATTCACAGAATAGTTTATAGGGAAAAAGGTGCATCACGCAGCAGAATGGAAAACATTGCATTAGTTCCAGCTGCAGGGCGCGGCATCCGAATGTACCCCCTGACAAGAAAAACGTCAAAGACAATGGCTACCATAGATGGAAAACCTATCCTTCAGTATAACCTGGAGATTCTGCGAGATCAGTTAAACGTGAAAGAAGTGTACATCATCATCGGTGAACAAGGCG
>CAZFAR010000227.1:0-4605 GCA_964516825.1 uncultured Thermococci archaeon | reverse complement strand
CGAAACCTTTTTATTGCTCTTATCCCTCAAAATTCTATGATAGCAGAATCCTCGAAAGTCTTCTTTGGTTCCATGCAACCAGGCAAAATGCATCTATCCTGCTGCCTTGCAGCAAAGGTTGACAAAATTATTGAGTACCTGGACTTCTCCACTATCGCGAAAAAAGACAAGGTTGCGATCAAGATGCATCTGGGATTCAGAGATGGCTACCAGACTGTCCCTGTATTCTTTGTGAGAAGGATTGTCAATGCTGTAAAGCGTGTTGGAGGATGGCCCTTCATCACAGATAACCCCACAGCAGTATATAACGCACGACATCGTGGCTACACTCGGGAAACGTGTGGCTGTCCTTTGATCCCTGCAGCCGGTGTCAAGGACGGCTACACGTATGGGACGAAAGTAGGTTTTGGAAATGTGGACTCTCTCGAGATGGGAGGTGTCCTGCATGATGCTGATGTATTGATCGATTTAAGCCATGCTAAAGGTCACAACTCCTGCGGTTATGGCGGGGCTATCAAGAACCTTGCCCTGGGCGGGTATGCTGCACCTTCACGATGGCACAAGATTCACGGCATTGAAGAGTCCTTTCCTTACTGGGACCCTGAAAAATGCACTCCAGAGCATGCAAAACAGCTTGTCAAATCATGCCCGTATGATGCTATAAAGTATGATGAGGAGAAACACAAACTGGTAGTTGAATTCACTGACTGCTACCAATGTATGGAATGCATACGTGCTGATAAGAATGTGGGTTGTCTGAAAATCAAACAGGAGAACTTCTCTGCCTTTCAGGAACTTCTGGCAATTGGCGCAAAGAAAGTCCTGGACACCTTTGACAATGAAAAGAAGTTCTTCTTGACGTTCCTGATCGAGATAACACCCTTTTGCGATTGCTGGGGGCTGGCCCAGCCGTGCGTGGTAAATGACATTGGTGTTCTGGGGAGTAAGGACATTGTTGCAGCAGAGACAGCGACTCTCGATCTCATCAAGAGAGAAGGTCTAATTGAAAAGAACATACCTTTGCATTTCAGGCATGCGAACCTTGACCCTAATGCAGATCTTCATCCTTTCCAACGACTTTTCGGCCCTATGAAAGATCCGTACCTTGTGACAGAGTTTGCAGAGAATCTTGGCATGGGCTCTCGGACTTACGAGCTTACAGAGGTTCTGCCTGCACACGAGACCGTTAAGATGGAGATGCCAGAAGCAGAGCTTGAACGCCAGCCATCTTTCTTCTAAGCTATATTCTGGTTTCTTCTTCATTTCCTAGTGTAGTATCGATTTCTCATGGAGAAATATGAAGGACAAATGTTACACGTGTAACAATATACAGGTGCAACAGCAACTGCTAAATAGACAATTAAAAGTAGAAAAGGTTTTTATAGGGGACCAAACCAATAGGGAGGAGAGGTGGTTAAATGATACTGGAATGTCCAATCTGCGAAGCCACAATAACGATCAAAGACCCAAAAGAAGGTAAAAGCGTAGTCTGTGAGGAGTGCGAAACCAAATTCGAGTTGACCCAGTTTGATGATGAATGGGATCTCATAGAAGTTGAAGAAAACGACTGGGAAGAAGAAGAGGAAGAAGAATTCTAGGATCTCTTTCTTTTTTCTTTGAGTTTTTTGCCATTTTTTGCCATCTTTCTGAATATTCTTGCCATTTTCATGTTTCTGCACTCAGGGTTTGGCCGAATATCTCACAAGAGACAGTCCCGTCCCAGTGGGAAAATCTATTTATTCCTCCCTTTTCAACAGTTTTTTATGTATCAGGTTTTGCAGATCACTCCTGACAAGAAAGATGAACTCCTTGAAAAGCTGAAGGACAGAGTATTCTACGAGAAAAAGGCTGAATTAGCAGGTACCTGCATCAAGTTGAACACAGACAACCACGAATTCAAAGACATGTGGGAAGACAACTTCAGACAGATGAGCGATTATATTAGACCTCATGGGAGAGTGTTTGCCCTATCAGATGATGAAGGATTCAGAGTCCTGTACGAACCAGTGTCAAAGACGTGCTTCATTTTCAATTCAGACTATTACGGATGGATCAAAAGCCTCGCTCTGGCTGTAGCAGGGGACTTTCTTGAAGAATACGTGTCCATACATTCCCGGCATTCCGTGCATGGGGCAGCCATCGATTTCAGAGGGAGAGGGGTCTCCATCATTGCACCTTCCGGTATGGGGAAGACCACGCATTCTTATGGGCTCCTTTTAAGGAAGGGAGCACGCCTCGTTTCTGATGACTGGTACTACACACGAATCTTGGGAGAAATTGTTTTGGCCAGAGCTTCAGAAAGGAACTGCTATATACGGGAGGATATTGCCTCCATCTATCCAGAGTTTGAAGCTCTTGTCGAAACCAAGAAACTGGATAAACAGGGGCGAACTATTGCTGACGTACGCCACGTTCTCGGAGTGAGCAGGGCAAAGGATGAAACGTGTATTGAGAAAGTGATCCTCCTGGAGAGAGATCCACAAGATGAACTGTACTACTCTCTTTCTCCACAGGAAGCCTTAGACTACATTGTGAAAAACGATTTCTGCAATCCTCATCAATTGGTGAAAGATGAAAGAAAAGTGCGAATCAGAACTAATTTCTTCAAGCAGTATTTCGACAGAGTAGAAACCTACCTCGTGAACACTGCAACACCTCCCCAGGAAACGCAGAAAATTGTACGGAAAATAGTCTTTGGTGAGGCTTTCTGAAGATTTCTTGAATCTTTCGTAACAGCTGAATTGCCATCAACTGGCCTCTGATAGGAATACGTTAAAGCTATGAATGCTGAATGCTGCAGATTGGTGCCAGAATTCTGACGTGAAAAGGTGAACAAAGTCTGAATACATTCCTACAGAAGTTCAAAGAATCTATTCCAGTCCCTGATGTGGCTCATCCGGTAAAGAAGATGCTCCATGACCTCTGGACCCGCAGTCAGATAATCATTATGCAGAGAGAAGTTGTCTCCTTCTGGAACCAGGATGCTCACACAGATATTTGTCAGCAGAGGAGCAAACCACGGAGGCCGGATCAGCTTTTCCCTGCAGAGTCTTGGAAGTATCTCCTGACTTCTTTCAGGAAAATTTTCCACAAAATCGGGATCAAAAATATTTCCATACCTGTATTTCTCATTCATCACCAGATAACATGGGTACGCATCTCCATTTGGAAAAACGGCAAACCTTCGTGCATGGTACGGACAGAATGCCTTCGGAATCATTCTCTCTGGTGATGCGATTCGAGATATCAATGCAGTGATATCATAGATATTTACAGGTTCACCTTTTTCTATCTTATCAAAGGCAAAGTCGATGCATTGGATTCGGAAGTCTCTCAATTCCTGAGGGGAAAGCCTGTACTCAGGATCTTCAACAACACCCACCGAAGCAAAGTTGATAGAAGAAGTGAACTGATACAAGTACTCCAGTACATCTCGTGAGGAGTAACCCAGATTCAAAGCTTTTTTTGTAAAAGTGGCTTCTATGGTGAAGGGAATTTCTGCTGCCCTGAGCATTTCTATAGTTTCTACAATTTTCTTGTGGGTGCCCCTCCCATCAGCATAGAATCGAGCTGCATCGTTCACTGCTTCTGGCCCATCTACACTGACAGTAAAAGGAATTCTGTGCTCCTTGATGAAGTCCAGGATTTCTTCATTCATGATCGTCCCATTGGTGATGATGCCGCAGACAATATCAGGTTCAACTCTTTCTACTACCTCTTTTATCAATGGAAAATTGAGCAGAGGTTCTCCGCCAAAGAAGGTGATCACTCTTATGTCTCCCAGTAGCAATGCAGCATCAATGGCCTTGAAAGCAGTCTCTGTGCTCATGAGTGTTCTTTTCATCCCGAAAGAGCCGCCATTCCCGTAGCAGTAGCCGCATCTCATGTTGCAGTCTAAAGCTACCATTAACAACAGTTCATTGAATTTTCCCACCTCTTCTGGTACGAGATTTGCTCCCTTAGGAAGGCTCCCGAAGATTTCGATAGTCTGGGCACATTTTTCTTTGGGAATATCTAATGCTGATGCAATTGCGGGTACGTCCAGTCCTTTATCGTGCAAAGAAAGAATGTTTGCTTCAGTTTCATCAACTCTGAATATGTTTAGGTTCTCCAGATTGACGGCTACATATTCAGAATTTCTGATAATCATTTTCACTCTCATGGCATCTCACCTGGAAATTGACCTCGTTAATCTGAGTTCATAGTCAGGTTAGATTCCTTTTCATGTATTCCTTTATAAATATTTTGACTTTACTCCATAGAAAAATGAGGGGTAGAACCACTGTTTTCTTAGTGAGGAGTTGGATTTTCTGCCAGGATTTGATACGTGTTACAAAGTGGGATGCTCGTGTAGTCAAGAAGCAAGAAATCTAGTGAGCTGCAGGGATTTGAAAAAATATGTCTCAACACCTCAAGACGTACGCCGTGTTTTTCCTGCAGCTCATTCTCATACTCTGTTTTCATAGTTTAAGAAGCTTGCTATTCGGTTTCTTAAATCAAGTGCTCACCAGAAATGAGAAATAGGATGAAACATCTGCTTCATAACACTGTCTTGAATCTTCCCAAGTGTAGCTTATAAGTAGCTTCCAACCTTTTCTCCTACAA
>CAZFAR010000226.1:0-4614 GCA_964516825.1 uncultured Thermococci archaeon | reverse complement strand
GTGTAACATTCTTGCAGGAAAAAGGAATAGATAACTGCAGACTCGATAGAGAAATGATGCTATTCCTTGATGACCTTTTTCTTCCAGATTCCTGTCTTGAATACTGCCAAAGCCAATACAGCTCCCGGTACATTGCTCAATCCCATGCCAAACCACACACCACTGGCACAATCATCATCATGCTGTTTTCTTCGGCATAATTCTATGTTGAGTGTAGTCTCGCAATTGTCCTTATGATGAACAGACTATGGAAATCTCGAATCTTTGCTGAAAGATTACATTAAATATTTCAGAAATGCGCCTTTTCAAAAGCCCTGAATTAGAGTTCCTTGGTCTCTTATAATTCAATACCCAATGAGTGAGTAACTGCTCTTGATCCAAAGTTTTAAAAAGACAAAAATGTATCTCACTTTCGTGACGAAAGGCTCAGGAAGAACTATGAACAGCTCGACTTATCATCAGAAAATTGGAATAAACCTTGAATGGAGGATATGATGACAGCCAGAAGGTCATTTAAGTCCGATATTAGTTTTCTAGAGAAAATATCTATGGGCGCTACTGGTACCCTCGCTACATTCAAGAATCTGAAGAATCAAGGGCATAACCCTATTGAACTTGAGCGTGGCTCAACTAGCTTCAAGATCTGGAAAGATATCAAGATAAAGCGCATTAGAGTTCCAGATATCCTCTGCATAGACTGTGGAAGATGTGTAGAGTGCAGAACCAAGACCAAGCTTGAGATTTCAATGTCTCATTCCCGAGCAGATCCAGAAAGAGGCTGGGACTATGGTTTGGACGATACTGACTGTATAGCACTTGTGGTTTGCAGTAGAGCTGGTGAAGAGCCCATTAACTGGGAAGTAAGTGGTCCCATACAATTTATTCCAGTGAAGGACCTGCGATCAGCCCAGAAAGAGGGTCTTACAAGGATAACTCAACCGAAGGGTATGCGAGAAGGATTCGAAATGAGGCTTATCTGGCCTACAAAGGTAGCCAACTACAACGGGATAGCTACCTCAATTGATCAAGAACGTATTCAATATCAAAGAGAACCTGATGGTAGGACAATCACTCTGAAGCTAATAAAGAAGAAAAGTGTAATGAACCCTCTGATTCAGGAAAGTGAGAAAGTAGTAAAAAACCAAATTGTTGCCTCCTTTGTCCCTGTTCTATTCAGTTTTCCATGTGAGAAGTCAATTTCAGAGGATCACTATATTAGGATGCTTTCGAGCACTTCGATAAGTAAGAGATATGCTGCAGCCAAAGCACTTGCTTTCTTTGTTTCTGCTAGGGCAGAGGATGTGCTGCAGCAGAGAATCAACGATCTCAATGAGCACATATATGTACGGCTCGAGGCAGCTACAAGTCTCGCACACCAAACCAACGCCCATGGATATGAATTCATCAAGAAGTGCTTGAGCGATGAATATGTACAGAACAGATTGGAGGCTGTAATCGTTCTAGGAGAAATCCATGAGGATGTTTCTTGTCAGATTCTGATTGATACCCTCCTAGACAAAAAACAGCATCCTGAAATACGTGCTGGAGCAGCTTGGGCCATTGGTGAGCTGCGCAACAAGATGGCTTTGGCTTCTCTTGTTGAAAGTTTTAGTGCTGTTGAGAAGCCTATTCGCATAGAAGCTGCTAGAGCTTTGGCCAAACTTGGGCAGCGTTTTACCCCCAATATCATCAATCGGTTTCCAGGAGCGCATCCAACTGAAAGATCTGGCATCTCTTGGGCATTGAGCAAGGCGGGAAAGGTCACTATCCCTGATGTATTAGACCTCTTAGTAGATGATGATGCTAGACAATGGATTGCTTACATTATTGGCACCCAAACCCAAGAGAAGTATATTTATGAAATAGAAAGGCTCAGAAAGAGAGATCCAGAAGTCTACTTTGCTGTTACAGTGCTATGGAAAATAATGACAAGTTGGATCTGGGAATTGGAGGAATATTTGTGAAGTCATTATCAACGCCTTTGTACAGGACATACTATGGTGAGGCATACGTGGGCGATGCACTCACTTTACTCGGCCATCTGCCAAACGATTCTATAGATCTTGTCATAACTTCCCCGCCTTTTGCTTTGCAGCGTCAGAAGGAATATGGTAACGTGGATCAGGATATATATGTCGATTGGCTTCTATCGTTCACACCAGAAATAAAACGGGTCATTAAGAAAACTGGTAGTTTTGTACTTGATCTTGGAGGGGCCTATCGCAAAGGAAGGCCTGTGCGTTCGTTATACAACTACAGGGTCTTGATGAGACTGTGCGATGAACAAGGATGGAATCTAGCTGAAGAATTCTTTTGGTTTAATCCATCCAAATTGCCATCGCCGATTGAATGGGTAAATAAGCGTAAGATTCGTGTTAAAGATGCGGTTAACACTGTATGGTGGTTTTCAAAAACAGATTTCCCTAAAGCAAATGTCACCAAAGTATTGAGGCCCTATTCCAAAAGAATGAAGCTCCTGATAAGCAACAGTGAGAACTACTACAAACCTAAGCAAAGACCTTCTGGACATGATATAAGTGAGCGATTCAGTGAGGATAGAGGCGGTGCAATTCCTTCGAACTTGCTCCGAATACCCAATACTGAAAGCAATTCACAATATTTGAGATGCTGTAAAATAGCTGGAATTAAATCCCACCCAGCAAGATTTCCACAGAGGCTTCCAGAGTTTTTCATAGAATTTCTAACTGATGTGGGAGATGTTGTTCTGGACATTTTTGCTGGGTCAAACACGACCGGGGCAGCAGCAGAAAAACTTGGTCGAAGATGGATCGCTTTTGAGATCAGTAGAAAATACTTGGCTTCTTCAGCTTTCCGTTTTCTGGATGAATTTGATGAAGATAAAGTCAGGGCGCTATTCAAGGGGCTTAGTTCGCGCAAGGTGGTTGAAGCTGTAACTATACCACAAAAGGTCCAGCTTCGGCTTTCGGTAGAGGAATGAGAGATGATCAAGAAACTGAAGAAAAGGGATCCATCAATTTCGTACTGGTAATGGCTGAACAGACATTCTATATTGGCAATTGTATGCAAATTCAAGTATGGGACGAAGCCTGAATAGCTGTTTGTTCTAACATTCATTCGAAGATAATTGTTATTCCTTGATGACCTTTTTCTTCCAGATTCCTGTCTCGAATACTGCTAAAGCCAATACAGCTCCCAGTACATTGCTCAACCCCATGCCAAACCACACACCACTAGCATTCCAGCCTGCTGCAAACCCAAACAAATACGCGAGAGGAACTCTCATTCCCCACAATCGAGTCAGTTCAATCACCATGGAGGGGACATTGTGCCCGGAGCCCAGAAAAGAAGCATTGACAGCACTGAATACACCAAAAAAGGGTACGCCAAACAAGAAGACTCGAATGAAGTTTGCTCCCTCAAAAATCACGGTAGGATCGTTGATAAAGATCTGGATGACCAGTCTTCTCAGTGGGAATAAAACAATGCATCCCATCACCAGGATTGAAAACATTAAAAGCATGCCTTTTTTTGCAGCCTCTTCAGCCCTTCTTACATTGTTCGCTCCCAGACTCTGGCCCAGTATCGTGGACACACCCACTCCTAAACCATTGATTGCAATGAACATTAAATTGATGATTCTGTCGCCTATACCGTATGCAGCAAGGACTGCGCCCTGATTTGGCAGTCTGGCAATGATGTACATTAAAACAACAAACCCAAAAGCAGTCCCTGACTGTCCAATGGAGGCAGGTATACCTATCCGCAATATCTGGAGAACTCTCCACTTGACCGGTTTCAGGTAAGATAATGTTAATTTGACGCCTGATCTTCCTGAAAAGAGGATATAGAGGGCAATTGCAGAAGAGACAGATTGTGAGAAAATAGTAGCCAGTGCTGCACCAAGAACGCCCATCCTGGGAAATGTAAACAGCCCAAAAATGAGGATCGGGTCCAGGAATACATTCAGTAGAACGGTTGCTCCTTCTACCTTCATGGGTGTTACTGTATCTCCATATGCACGTAATATGAATCCGAAAATAAAGGAAGTGAACATGAAGGGTATGCCCAGAAAGATAACTCTCAAGTAGATGGTGGCTAATTCTGCTATATCTTCTTCAAGCTTCAAGAAATCCACAATTGCAGAAGAGAACATGAATCCAGATACACCAATGACAAGCCCCAGCACTATTGACATGAATAGCACCTGTCCAGCAGATCTGTTGGCTTCTGCAATATTCTGAGCCCCTGTATACTGGGAGACTAGAGCTACTCCTGCTGATCCGAATCCAAAGGCCAGAGATATTAAGAGGAATACTATAGGCCAAGAGACCTGGAGAGCTGCCACTGCACTGGTAGATTCTGAGGGTCCCAATTTTCCAAGCCAGAAGGTGTCCACTAGGTTGTACATTGTGTGCAGCAGGTTTGTAACCATGATGGGCCAACCAAGAATGAACAATGTCTTGACTATTGGGCCCTCCAATATGTGATTCTTTGGAGCTTTTGCCATCGGTACAGGATATTGGGCTAGTTTATAAAGGTTTTCGAAAATTATTGGTGCAATTTGTTGGCGTTCATTCTTTTTTTGAAAAGAATTAGCGTTGATCAAAAAGGGGGAAGAGATTTGAACAGGCA
>CAZFAR010000225.1:0-4620 GCA_964516825.1 uncultured Thermococci archaeon | reverse complement strand
TAATGCGTATTCACCAAAATCTATGAGCCCTGAAAAGTGACCAATCTCAGTTAAAGGTCTTCCCAGACCAGTCCTCAATGAAAAACTTTCAGATACAACCTTCCTGAGGGCTGAAATTGATCTTTCCTCCTTTTTGATGTCGACTCCTGCCTTTGCGTAATCCATTCTCATGGTATCCCTCTATTTTTCTTTCTATTTTTCTTTTTTGGCCACATTCAGTATTCTTATTGCCAGGTGGGCAGCATTTTCAGCATTGTCAATTCCAACGCATGCCACAGGTACGCCTCTGGGCATTTGAACGATAGATAAGAGCGCATCCAGCCCTCCTAATTTTGCCGAAACTGGAACCCCTATGACTGGCTTATCTGTCAAGGATGCAATGACTCCAGGGAGGGCTGCTGAGAGTCCTGCTACAGCAATGTAAAGATCGTAATTCCGATTGACTAGCTCTCTGACTCTTTCTGGATTTCTGTGGACAGAAGCTACCTCCAGGTCGTACTCAACCTTTTTCCCTTCCAGAATGTGGCCTGCTCTTCTTGCCACTTCGAGGTCAGATTCAGAACCACACACAATTAGGACTTTCATGAAATCACGTGCTTCTCCTTCATCCACTGACTTCTCCATTCAGGATTCTCATTCGTTCTAACCTCGATTGAATGGGCTGCAAATTCTGCCTCTCTTATAGCATCCTGTACTGTTTCTGCCAGTGCCAATGCTACTCCTAACCTTCGACCGTGATGCGGCTCATGGAACGCGTATGGCTTCTTGAAAATCCAGACATCTCCGTGCTGCAGCGCGTTTTCTACTCCTTCAAACTGGGGATTCCATCCTTCACTGGGGGAGACGATCACGTGAGAGGCTCCTGGCTTGATACTGTTCAGGATTCTGATGCCGTCAGTCTCCTGGTACAATCTGGGTTCAATCGGTATGTTGGCGACTGCCCTGATGTGCAATCCAGATTGGGAATACCCTGGGTAGTGGGTCTTGAAGGTGACCATACCAGTATCATGAGGCCTGCAGCTCACCTCGTTGACGTACACTTTCTTGTTCTCGAAGTCAAGGAACTGCTCTACTGCATGGATGCCCCTTCCTTTCTCTCCTGCAAGGGCAATGGTTGCCTTTTCAGCAAATTTGTAGACCTGGTCCTTGACTGCTTCAAATCCTTCTTTTTCTTTCTCGTTCCTGTAGATAGGCTGCCAGCTTGAATGGTAGTCTCCGTATAATTGGTAGTGGCCCAGCGTTTTGCAGAAGACTGTCCCCCTGTTTCTCACGACTAACTGGTTGTCCTCAGTAGAGAAGGGGATGTACTCTTCTACGATGACATCTTCTGAAGGTTTTCTCGCTTTCTTCCGTTCCTCCCATGCCTTTTCTGTGTCCTCTCTTGAGTTGACGATGAAGGAGCCGTGCCCAGAAGAAGAAAACCGAGCCTTAGTTATACAGTTGTAATTGAAATCCTTGCATGCTGATTCAAAATCTGGAAAAGATGATGCAAAATGGTATCCTGACACTCTCACACTTGCCTTGTCCAGTGTTTCCCGCAGCCTGAACCTGTCCATTGCAATCTTCTGAGCTTCAGCGCGTGGAGATACGAAGATGCCCTGGTCCTCAAATTCTGTCAGAGCCTCCAAATTGATTGCCTCAATCTCAGGCACGATGAAATCTGGATTCTCTTTTTCCACCAGGTACTTGAGGAATCCCTTTTCAGTCATATTCCCCGTGTAGGCCTTATCTGCTGGATAGTGGGCAGGTGCACCTTCATACCTGTCCACAGCCACTGTCTTGAGCCCAAGCCTCTGAGCCTCAATGATGACCTCTTTTCCCAATTCACCTGAACCTAGTAACATGACCTTCACGAAATCACCTCATGTTTCTATTTTCCCGATTCCGGGTATCCAGTCAATGTTTCTTCCTATTAGATTGTGTTCTGCCCTGTACTGGTAGACATCTCTCACCAATTGGGCAGTTCTCATTCTCTTTTCTAGTAACTCTTTTGAGCCAATGTCATGTCGATGGAACAGTTTCCAGTACGATGTCACGTGCTTTGTGGCTTCCTCAGCAATTCTCCCTGCTTCCAGTATAGTATCTCCCTCTGCGTAGATTTCCACCGCACGTGAGCCTGCAGTGTATAGATGACCGTTCTCGAATGCAGAGCCGTAGAAGACTTCAGCACCCAATTCATGAATTCTTTCTGTATCTATGAACAGCTTCTTATTCTTTCCCAGATTTCTCTCGTTTGGATATCCCTTGGGAGATATGCACTTCACTACAGTGGCTGCCTCCTTCGTTCTGGCTGAAATTCCTGATAGACTCCCGTTCAGGTACCCTTCGCAGATTTCATCGAAATTCTTTAAAATACCCATGATGTTCACTGCTTCTGGATCTCCCAGTCGAGCGTAGTACTCGATGATCGTGGGACCCCACTTATCTGTGAGCATGAACTGGCCTGTTATGACACCAAAGTAGTTCTCTCCTGTTTCAGCTCTTACAGATCTCACGGACTGTTCCATGATTTCCATTGATTTCTCGTATTCTCCCTCATTTATGAAAGGAAGTAACCCCTTGCCTGATATGGAGCCCATTCCACCCGTTTCAGGGCCAATGTCCTCTTCAAAGGCATGGGGATGATCCTGCACCAGGGGAAGGGGTATTATGTTTCTGCCGTCAGTAAAGCACTGCAGCGAGTATTCAACACCTTCTACTCGCTCTTCAATGAGAATCTGGTCTTCGAGATCCTGGGATAGATGTTCTTTTACGATCTGAGCTGCATGTTTTTTCTTGGCATCCTTTTTCTCCTCTTTTAGATATGCCTGCAAGTCTGCAATAACTTTTACCCCTTTTCCACCTGCCTGTCTTGCTGGTTTGATAGCAATGCTGCCTGCATACTCGTCAATGTACTTTAGAGCAGTCTCCACATCAGTGAAGGTCTTGAATCGCAGAGAGCCGTGGATGCTGTTCTTTTCCAGTAATCTTCTCATGAAAGCTTTGGAGCGTTCAATTTCTGCTGCTGCCTTCTTCGCACCAATGCATAGGTGCCCTCTCCTGATGATCTCATCAGAAACTCCATGGAACAACGATTCTTCTGAACCAACGAATATGATATCTGGATTGATACTATCGCAGTAGTCTGCCACTTTCTGCGGATCCAGTATATCTAGTATTGCGTACTCGGACAATTTCGCAATCCCTGGATTCTTGTAAGGCATGGCAGCATACACAGTGTAGTATTCTGCTGCCCTTTTTGTGATAGCATGCTCTCTGGCACCGCCGCCCACGACCAGAAATTTCATTGAGACACCTCTGCTGCTTCTTTTTCAATCTCTGCAGGAATCTCTCCAGCCAATTCTGGTGGACTTTCTGTAGGATATTCTGAAGTCATGCATCCAGTACAGACAGGTAATCCGATCAATTTCTTCAACTGATCCACTTTCAGATAAGAGAATGAGTCTGCCCCAATGATTCGGGAGATCTCCTCTTCCGTGTTGTTCACTGCTATCAACTCGTCCTTTGTAGGAACTTCTACGCCGTACGGGCAGGGAGCCACCAGTTTTGGAGACGCTATCCTCACGTGGACTTCTTTTGCTCCCCTTCTCCTTAATAAGGAGACTGTATTTCGCATCGTTGTCCCTCTCACTACAGAATCATCAATCAGTACCACTCTCTTCCCTGCTACAGCAGTCCGTACCGGATTCAGCTTCAATTGAACCCCGATCATTCGTTCTAACTGTGTAGGCTTTATAGCTGTCCGGGTGGGTCTCCCTGTTCGCACGAATCCCAGATCTACGGGAATGCCATTCTTGTTAGCATACGCCATCGCAAAAGGTATAGCAGTCTCTGGCACACCGATGACCACATCAGCTTCATGGGGTTCCAGGTTCTCACCAATTAGCTTTCTGACAGTGTGGACAGACTTGCCGAAAACCTGTGAATCCGGTCTGGAAAAATATACAAACTCGAAAGCACAGTGAGCCTGAGGATTTGAACTGTTTTCCACAGATTCAATGTAGAACTGGTCCACAATTACCAATTCTCCTGGCTTGATGTCTCTGGAATACTCTGCACCAATGACATCCAGACATGAACTCTCAGAAGAGATTACCGCCATATCGAAACCAATGCCACCTATACACAGCGGCTTTATCCCGTATGGATCTCTTGTAGCATAAAGGACATTATCCTTCAAAACCAGTAAAGCATAGGCCCCCTCAAGATTCGATAGAACGTCTTCCACCTTTTCTTCCTTAATGCGATCCAGGAGCTCTTTCACGTTGATGTTCCCGTCATAAACTACAGATACACTGTCATCAGAATAGAATCCCTCCTCCTTTGTGAAGACTCCTGCAATGCCTGCATGTCCCCTTAACCCAGAAAGATCCAGGTTATCTGGAGTTCCTCTGGTTTTGACAGTCCTATTTCCCACAGATAATGTGGATACTTCTTCTCCGCGTGTCTGGATAGCTACCAATCCATAGTACAGAAATCGGGATACATTCCAGATGTCCTCAAATGCATAGATTCCTAGTACTCCTGCCATATACATTCCTCCCTTTCTTTTTCTCGCATAAGCTCGAACTGAGCAGTGCAGCATTCTACTGGATAGTCACCATTCAAGCAGGCCATGCA
>CAZFAR010000224.1:0-4648 GCA_964516825.1 uncultured Thermococci archaeon | reverse complement strand
CTATGAACGAGATTCCTAAGAGCAGTAGCAACTTGAATCAGTCTTGAAAACTCATAACTGGAGAAAACAGAGAATTGAAAATGCGAAGACCATTGAGCTTGCGAGTCTTGCGGATTTATAGAGATGTTACGTAACACGCGTATGCAGCAAGTGGTTACCTCTCTGATTTGCGCTTCGAGAAAGGATGACTACATGAATCGTTCAAACCGATCCTTTTGAGCTTTACAAATGGGACACACTAATGGTGGTTCGTCTCTCGCACACAAGTATCCGCACACTCTGCATCTCCATACAGGTATAGACCTTGGTGATATCTCACGCTTTGCTTTTCTCTCCTTTCGAGGCAGCCTTCTCTCTGGTATCTTGATCACAGATTTCCTGCCTTTCAAAACATCCTCAGAAACGTACAGCGCACAGTAGCAGGTATCATAATCATTGAGGTCTTGATCCCTGTAGTCGCAGGGACATATAATATCCAAGTCTTCTTTTCTGTCGCCAGATGCCAATCTGCACGGACAAGCCCAGTACCCGTATCTCTTTTCATTTGTCAATAAACCTTTTACCAGGTCCCTGACGAAATCAGTATCTAGATTCAGATGGTATCCTGCTTTTTCTGCATCTTCATTCAATCTTTCAAAGAGAGCAGTTATCTCTTCAGCTTCATTCATGTACCAAGCACCTCATCAATCTTGGACTCATCGTAGCCAACGATGCAGGTATTGCTGTTGATCACCATGGTGGGGAATGAACACTGGGGGTTCCATTTCTCCATCTCCTCTAAGACTTTGTCCTTTTCTTCCTCCTCCAGAAGATCAGTATCCACATAGTAGTACTCCACGCCCATGTCATTCAGAAGCTTCTTGGTCTTCTTACACCATCCGCAGGTGCTCAAAGCGTATAGAACTATGTGTCCCTTATTCCTTCCTTTCACGTGGGTCATTTTTGCCATATTCACACCTCTCTGTATCTGTCAGTAAAGGCAAATTTCTCCAGAGGAATCCTTTGAGGCCTCATTTCTTCTGACTCAATCTGCTTCTCAGATAGTACTGGATTGATGATTTCTGAATGCTTTCCCACTACAATTAATGTGACGACTGCCATGTCTTCAGGTATTCCCAGGACTTCTCTAACCTGTTCCTCTCTGTATCCAGCGATAGGATGGGCTACCAGCCCCAATTCTGTGGCTCGCAGCATCATGAAGGCAGAAGCCATTCCGGTATCAAAGAGGTAGTACTCTCTCTCTTTTATGAGACAGTCCAGATCCTTTCTGCTGAAGACTGCAATGATCATGGATGCTGAATAAGCCCACTCATTCCCTTTTTGTAGTGCTTTGAAAAGCTCTTGTAGAACCTGTTTGCTGTAGACGAATACGAATCGCCAGGGCTGATTGTTGAAGCAGGAAGGTGCCAGTTGAGCACATTCTGCCAGATCTTTCGCTAGCTCTTCAGTTATTTCAACCTCTTCCAGGCATCGATATGCCCTCCTCTTTTGTATTGCTTCTTTTATTTTCATTCTATCACATCTTTATTTTCATTTGTCCATTTGTCCTTTATTCTCCTTTTCTGGGATAGTCTCCTCGCTGGAGGATTCCCGTCTCCATACATCATTTCTCTTATTCCCTGATCCTGTTCAATGATTTATGATTTTGCATTCTCTTTTTCGTTGGACCTTATAAGAATGTCTTCAATATGTGCCACATGTGGTACTGAATGTTACACGTGTAACAATTTTTCATCTCAGTTTTCTCTCATGTGTGCTTCTTCTCCTTTTCAGGTTTTCACTATTCTCGACAAACCCAAATTTTTTAATTTCAGGATTCTCAGAATGATTGGTGAACCTCGCTGATGTGCAGTACCAGGTCTTCGCCCACTTTCCTCCTTTCTCTTTTTTCTTTGCTGACAACAATTCCAGAACCCCTGTCTCCCTCCAAAAAGGTTATATATACACATGTAAACATCATTGTATGCTGAAGAAAAAAGGAGTCAAAATCACAGAAAGACAGTACCAACTTCTCAAAATGTTTGAGAATCAGGGATCAGTCCAGCGCGTGTGTACTGTTTCTACCAGTCAGGCAAAGCTTTCCCACGGTCTAGGGATAACCCGGCAGGCTCTCCACACCCATTTGAAAAGTTTGAAGGAAGAAGGATTGCTCAGAACAGGAAGAGGGTTCATTGATCTGACGGAGAAGGCTCTGGAATTCCTGGAGACAAAGACAGGAGAGGCCTACATCGTGATCAGAACAGACCCCCAAAAGAGAAGAGAAGTTTTCGATCAGGTATCTCAGTTGAAATTCCGCAAGATATGCAGGACTACAGGAGATGCAGACATAATCATAACAGTAGAACGAAAGGATCTGGATAATGCTATAGGGGAGATTCAAAGAATGGAAGGAATCCAGGAAACTACCAGGCACATACTTCTAGAATGTAAATGGGAATAATTCTCGTTGTTCATTTTTCTGTTTTCTTGACTATTTTCCTGAGCTCCTGTATTCTCTTTCCCAGACTTCTGCAAGTCTTCATGGCAAGAGGATCTTTCTTTACGAACCTCCACCCATCATCTTTTTGCAGGCTGCCTGTCACAAAGAATCCTTCAGATACTGGATCCTCACAAGTGCCAAAAATGAGCATCCCATGCCCCAGAGCGAAGTTCATCAGGGTTAACCCCACGAGTTCCTGTCCTCCATTTCTCAACCCTGCATGTGTGATTACTGTACACCATTTGTTTTTGAGTTTGGAGTTCTGCATTTTCATCAATCGGGAACGATCTACAAAGGTTTTCATCAGAGAGGGTACCTGACCAAAGTAAGAGGGTGCACCTAAAAGGATGCAGTCTGCTTCCAGAAGGCGAGCTTCAACTTGAGGCATATCATCCTCTTTTGGACACCTCCTCTCCCTGATGCATAGATCACATCCATCACACTCCTCGATACGATAGTCTGAAAGGTGTAGAATTTCTGTTTCTATTTCAGGATCCTCAATTGCGGAAAGAACTTCCTCCACCAGGAGGGTGGTATTTCCTTTCTTCCTGGGACTGCCAACGACTCCGATCACTTTCATGAATCCACTGACAGCCTGAATCTTTTAAGTGTTGCTGCTTCAGGCTCCTGTGTCCATGCACATGTGCGGGCTGCATCAAACCTGGAGAGATCTGTAAGGGAATGTCCTTTTCTGGTTCTTTTTGCATTCTGAGAAAGAATCTTGTCTCTTTTGGTACTGGAAAAACAATATTCTAAAGACAAGAATGGTATAATTCTGTATGTATCTTTGACAAAATGGGGAGCATGAATTGGATAATCCCCTTATATCAGAAAACTTTATATGAGAGAAATATGAAGGGGGCGTAATGAAAAAGTGCTGGGAACAAAACGAGAGCTGCGTATGCAAGTGGATGCATCCATCAGAGGCACCCTGTCCAGCATTTCGAGAACGAAAAGGATGTTGGGAAATTGATTGGATTGGGATCATTACGAATCTGCCTCCTGAAAAGAAGGAATACTGGAAGGATTTCATGAAAAAGTGTCCCAACTGTCCTGTCTACCAAGAACACAAGGAAGAGAAGGATCGAACGCTCCGAGAACTTGAATCACTGTAGAGATGGGACTTCACGGGCATTTCAGAATTCCCGATTGATTCTTTGTGAGTTTTCTATTCTGATCTGCAAAATGGGAGATGTTGGAATATTGGATTAGCTAGTCTAGAAACAGAAAAGAATGAAGAAGGAATGACTAGAGCATCCCTTTCAGCTTCAATTCTTCTCTCAGACAGGCAAAGGACAGATTTCCCGCCTGGAGAACTGCATCATGAAAAGCTTTTTCAGAATATGACTCCTTTGTATGGCTTTGAACCTCTTTCTGCAGCTTCATGAAGAGATGTTTTCCCAGAAGGTAACTCAAGGGGTACGTTGGACCCTTGGTATATCGTTTCACCTCTGCAAGTGCTGTAGAATGTTCCATTCCTGTTTCTTTTCTCAAGAAAGCAATTGCTTCATCAAAGGTCATCTCTTTGCAGTGCAGCCTCACATCAATGATGATTCGAACTGCTCGAAAGATGACGTCGATGGCCTGCATAATCTGCAGTTTCGTATCTTTCAACCCGTAGTTCAGGATCCTCTCCTCACAGTAGTGGGCCCAGCCTTCAACGAACTCAGGAGCTTCGCTCAATGCTCTCACTAAAGAAGGGTTCTTATTGGCCCAGCTCAGCTGGAGATGATGACCAGGATATGCTTCATGAACTGAAGTGTTCACAATAGAGGAGTAGCAGTGTTCTGCCAGAGCATCTCCTTCTTTAGGAGTCACAAAGTAGATGCCCATTTGATCTTTTTCAAATTTGGCAGGTCCAAAATAGGCTGCTGTCGGCACGATGTGCCTCATGAACACGGGAGTCTCCATCACGATGAGGCGCTCCCCCTCTGGGAGAGAGGCAAACCCCTGTTCACAGACCACTCCTCGCACCTGTGAAATAGCATTCTCGTACTCCTTTAGAGTGTCTTTGAAAGTGGGAGGATGTTCTTTTCGAATTCTAATCTTTACCTCTTCTACCGAAGATTGAGAATCTAGTTTCGAAGCTAATTCCTTCACTCTCTGCCTTTCTTTTCTAAGATAATCTTCCCCCATTCTCAGAATTTCATCAGCTGTGTACCCTAATTC
>CAZFAR010000223.1:3780-4702 GCA_964516825.1 uncultured Thermococci archaeon | reverse complement strand
CTGCCTATGCGCGGGGGAAGGAGGCGAGAGAGCTGGCAGTGATTCTGGGTGAAGCAGCTTTGACAGAAGTGGACAAGAAATTTCTGAAGTTTGCAGACGAATTTGAAAGGAGATTCGTGGCCCAGGGCGACCATGAGAACAGAATCATCGAGCAAACGCTGGATATTGGATGGGACTTGATGACCATGGTGCCTGAAGCTGAATTGAAGCGTATCAGACCAGAATACATTGAGAAATATTTGAGACCGAGAAAGAAGGAGCTCGAGCATGGCGAAAGTTAATGCAACCCGGATGGAACTGTTGAAACTGAAAAAAAGGGTCAAACTGGCAAAGAGAGGACACAAGTTGCTAAAGGACAAGAGAGATGAATTGATGAAGCAGTTTCTCTCTCTAATTCACAGGAACAGAGAGTTACGAGAGGAAATTGAAAGGGAGATTGCAGTAGTGTACCAGAATTTTTTGGCAGCTCGTTCTTTGATGCTTCCTGAAATGCTGGAAGAAGCTTTGATGCTTCCCAAAGCTAGAATGAAGGTGGATATTACAACAGAATTGATCATGAGTGTTCAGGTTCCCAAGATCACATTGTCCAGAGGGGGAGATGGTATCATTTCCTACGGGTTTTACGAGGTGCCGTCTGAACTGGATCAGTCGCTTCAAGACCTGGATAACTTGATGCCTAAATTGCTGCAATTGGCAGAAATGGAAAAGTCGCTGGAATTGCTTGCAACGGAGATTGAGAAGACCAGGAGAAGGGTGAATGCCTTAGAATATGTGTTGATTCCAGAGTTAGAGAACACTGCCAGATTCATTGAGATGAAATTGGACGAGATGGAACGTTCAGCTCTCACTACCCTCATGAGCATCATGGGAAAGCTGAGGGAAAGGTAGAACCTTGTAGACTCATTGGATTTGATACACCTGT
>CAZFAR010000223.1:0-3680 GCA_964516825.1 uncultured Thermococci archaeon | reverse complement strand
AACATTGGATTTGATACACCTGTAACATTGGATTTGATACACCTGTAACATTGGATTTGATACACCTGTAACATTGGAAATTGGTGGATAATTCAGGATAAAGACAGACCGGTAAGAAACATTCAAAAGGCAATCCTTTTATGGTCATAGTCCAACACTACTGCATGGAAATCCGCAAATTGCAGTGTACTGGAGGCGGCACCTACATATTATCACTTCCCAAGAAATGGATAGAAAAATATGCTCTAGAAAAGGGAAACAGCTTTGCCCTGTTCGAGCAGGAAAATGGATTGTTCATCACTCCAAGATTTGAAGAAAAAAAGGAGAAGCAGGTAGAGATCACTGCAGACGAGTTAGTATCCAGAAAGATCATGACATCCTACACGTACGGGTACACATCCATACGGATCACAGGAAACTTCACCAACGAGATCAGATCCCAGATTCGGGAAACAGTAGATACACTGCTGGGATATGAGATCATCGACGAAAAGGAAAAAATGATCTTTATCCAGGATTTATTGAATCCTGCAGAATTGACCACTGAAAAAGCATTGAAGAGGGAATATTTCCTCGCATCCAGCATGCACAAGGACCTGACAGAAGCTGTATCTACAGGGGTATTTACCCTGGCAAACGATATCATCATCCGCGATTCTGAGGTCGATAAACTCTACTTCTTGATTGTGCGCCAGCTGCGGTCTTCCCTCCAGAATACGGGGTTTGCAGAAAAAGTGGGTGTATCCCCCCTGGAATGTCTGGATTTCCGAATCATTGCCAAGAATGTGGAGGAAATTGGAGATTCTGCAGAAGCAGCTTCCCGGAACTTGCTGGACATTTCTGCTATTGCAGGGAATATTGCAGATGATCTGGTTGAATTCAGCAATCTGGCCTACTACATGCATGAGACTGCTTTCAGAGCATTCCTGGAGGGAAATAGATCCCGTGCAAACATGGTCATCGAGAAGCAGGAAGAAGTCAAAGAGAGAAAAGGAGAATTAGATGAAAAGATATTGAAAGCCAGGCAGGCAGTACTTCTGGGGAATATTGTAGAAAATATCCAGATAATCTGCGAGAAAGGGAGTGATATAGCAGATCTGGTCTTCAAACCGGAAGATTAGCCCTGAAACAAGATTAGAAGATGTCCAGAGCTCGGGACAAGACCTCCTTTCCTCTATAATCCGGGAGCAGCATTGGTGCTCTTCTGTCTGTTTTCACACCAGCATCGCTCAACGCCTGCTCGTATTTTCGCACATGGTCGAGATTCAATCTACCGATGGAAACCTTTTTCACGTATTCTGCTGCGTATATGCCCGCTCTTCTCCCGAAGACATTGTAGTCCAGCAGTGAATTCCCCATCAGCCTGTTCTTCCCGTGGACTCCTCCCTCCACTTCACCGGCAGCGAACAGTCCTGGAATAGAGGTTTCAGCTCTCTGATTGATTTCCACTCCACCATTCTGGTAATGCAGAGTTGGAAATACCAGGATAGGATCCTCTGTCATATCAATTCCAAATCGCTCAAACATTCTCACCATCGCAGCCAGATTCTTCCGTATGGTGCCTTTTCCTTTCAATTCATCAATCATTGGAGAATCAAGCCACACTCCACGCATCCCTGTTGGAGTTATGACAGCATTGTTCCTTCCATAGCATTCTCTGATCAGAGTGGAAGATTCCACATCTCTTGGTTCTAATGGATGAACGAACAATTCACCATTCTTATTCACAGGCTGAGCACCCAACCCTCTCACTTTTTCAGTCACGAGCAGTCCCACGATCTGCTCAGGATAGGCTGCACCCGTTGGATGGTACTGTACTGAGTCTAAATCGATCAGGGTGGCACCTGTATGATATGCCATGACTAGCCCGTCTGCTGTAGCACCATAGTGATTGGTGGTAGCAAATCCCTGGATGTGTAGTCTCCCGAACCCACCTGTAGCCAGTATGGTGGCTTTCGCTTTCACAATGTAGTACTGGTCAGTCTCCATGTTGAAAAGAACTGCACCTGCCGCCTTCCCCTGATCATCGAGCAGCAATTCCACAGCAGGTGAGAACTCCAGGACAGGTACTTCTAAATTACGTGCTTCATCTCTGAGTGATCGCATGATTTCCATGCCTGTGTAATCACGAGCAGAATGCATCCGTTTCCGTGACGTTCCTCCTCCTGCCAGTTCCAGCATCGTCCCCTTCTCATCCTTGTCGTACATGACCCCCAAGTCTTCATGCCATCTAATGATCCTGGGTGCATCCATGGTCAGTGCTTTCACCAATTCAGGCTTGTTCGTGAAATGTCCACCACCCAATGCATCCAGGTAATGCCGTGGTGGACCGTCCTCCTTCCTGTCTGCAGCCTGTATTCCTCCCTGGGCCATCATCGAGTTGGAATCTCCATGCCTCAGCTTGGTGGTGATCAGGATTCTCCCTACAGGAACACCTGAGTAGTACGCCCACAAGGCAGCAACTGTCCCTGCTCCTCCACCACCTACGATCAGAATATCTACATCGTAATCTATCCTGGAAAGATCTATTTGATCTGGATTCACTAGGGGATGAGCCTCTATTAAATCTACGACTTCTTGAGGAACTCTCTGCCCCTTGCTGGGTCCGAATCTGATCTCTCGCTTCGCTTCTGGTTTATAATCCGGGTGATACTGACTGAGAATTTCTTCCCTCTCCTCTAACGTCATACCCTTGAACGTGGCACTCAGGCGCTGCGGTCTCGTCTTTTCCACCTTTTCTATGGATTCCCGCATGTAATCTGGATAACCTCTGATTATCTCCATATGAATCCCTCACTTTTCTATATCCCTCTCTGAATACAGTTTCTTCAACGCTTCTAAATCCATCGTCGTCAGTCCTTCTATCTCTTCCTCAAAGATGCCCTTTCCAATCTCTGCGTTCCGTTCTTCTAGATGGAGTGATTTCGGTGAAATGTACTTCCCGTACAGCCTCCTTGCTAACTGTCCTACATGGTAGTGGACAATATCGGCAGGACATCTCGCTGCACACAATCCGCACTGGAGACAGTCAAAAGACAATTCAGCTGCTTTCTTGATATCCCCGCGGAGGGCTGCCTGTATGAAATCCATTACCTCCAGATCCTGGGGACATGCTTTCGTGCAGGTATTGCAGCTCACGCATCGTGCAATTTCAGGATACAGTGATACAATAGTACCTGGTACAGGTTTCTCCTGGTTGATGTCGTACACTGCCTTGTTTGCAGGAACAAAGGGCAGTTCAGTCAAATACATGCCATCCTCTACTGTTGTCTGACAGGCCAATGCTGTTCTGAACTTGTACTCTCCTTTTTTCCTGAATATGGTTCCGCAGGCACCACAGAACCCAGCTCTGCACCCAGCTCCTCTGATGAATCGGTAACCTGCATACTCCATGGATTTCATTATAGTCAACCCCTCAGGGACTTCGTATTCTTTTCCCATGATGTAGATCTTTATCATCCTTGTTTCTGGTACCTCTTCCATATGATCACCTTAAGAGTCCTTTTTTTCTCAGTAATGGTTCAGGATTTATGTAATGCTGGTCAAATCCCAGATTTCCGTCTAACCCGAAGGATAGAGCTAACAACTGCGAAAAGTACAGGACCGGCAGAGGAGCCAGATTCTCCAGATCTCTCTGCCTGACGTCCAGATTGAATTCACACAAGGGACAGCTCAAAATG
>CAZFAR010000222.1:0-4704 GCA_964516825.1 uncultured Thermococci archaeon | reverse complement strand
CAGAACAATACCACCTGCCAGTAATGCTTCTGGAGTACTTAAGGGGAAAACAGTCACAAACCGATCCAGCGACAGGACTGTAAACAGCACAAGTACTGCCACACAGAAGATTACAAACACGTAGAGAGTGTTCCTGGGTGGTTTCCATTTCCATTTCGATCCTGAGATCAATGGTGAAGCAATCCTCAATATCACGGGAGCAAGAGCTGCTGTTATCAGTATTCCTATAGAGAGAGACATTCCATAAGGATACCTGAATACAGACCATTGGCTGATGAAAGAGTCAGAAGCCTGTATTGTCCCTCTGCTGACCAGAATAGCACTCAAAGCCATGTAGAAGAGTACTGCACTTCCCACCATGTTGAAGGTCGTCTTGGGGGACATCAATATTCCCAGGCCTAAAAGGCCCAGACTTATCACAATACAGAAGGTAGCTCCAGGAAGAACCTTGGCTATGTAGGGTGTCAGGTCCAACAGTCCAATCTTAACAGATACCTGCCTCAACCAGTCAGGAGCTGCTCCCAGGGATGTAGGGTAATGAATCAGGAGGAAATCGAAGAAGAATCCAGCGATCAGCCCGTAAAAAAGGTAGTCCAGTCTGTACTTCTCAGTGCTCAGACTCTTGATCATTTGAATATCTGCCTGTGCCTCAGGAAAAGTGAGGTTCTCCTTACAAATCAAATGGTCTCTCAGCCAGATCACGATGACCAGAGCAGCTATCCCTGAAACAACGCCCACAGGAATGATCCATGCAAGAGGACTGATCCAGCTGCGGGAAAATATCACTCCATCCCTGAGAACATCATTGTACACTGTAGAATCAGGAAGAATCCAGCTTGGAATGTCCAGCCTGAGCCTCCTTGGAATATCGTAGGATACAAAGAAGACCCACATGATGGGAAAGATAGAAAATGCAAAGGCTGCAGCCTGGTGGGTCGTGTAGGCAGTGACAGCTTCCTTGGAGGAGGGAGGATCAGCTTTGAAGAGGGAAGAAAATGCAAAGAGAGCTACCACAGAAATCATGGCAGCAGTGACCATGACTGGTATGGTCAGCATCAGGAACGCATTTGCCACAGCAACGAGACTGCCAAATGCCAATCCAATGATTAGTGATCTCAAAGTGAAGGCTTTTTCTGTCATTACACAAAGGAGTCTCGATCATTATATAAATATTTCGGTCTGAGGTCTGAGATAGGAGTTGTAGAGTCTCGATAATTTTTGGTAAGGTTTCGCATGACGAGATCATGACGAAGTTATCAGAGTGAAAGGCTGCACTTGTTGAGAAAATGTTACACGTGTAACAGTACGGGACGGGTTGAACACATTGAAGCTGTAAGAATTCTACGAAATTCTGGATTTTGTACTGAAAATGATCCCGTTCTTTTACCAATTACCCATTTTTCTACTTCTTGAAAAGCAGAGCAAAACCATTTAAAGGGAGACTGCAAGATCAGAACAATGGAACTGTATCTCATTCCTTCCATCCTTTCACTGGTAGGAAATGCTCTCTTGGGAATCTATGTCAATGTGAAAAGCCCGAAGTCAAAGGTAACCTACGCATTCACTGTTTTGATACTGCTCCTAATGGGCTGGGCTTTCTCTGAAACTATGATGAGGAGCCAATCTGTAGAAACTGCTCTTTTCTGGAGTAAAGTCTCCTACGTGCACAGTTTTTTCCTTCCATCAGCATTTCTGGCCCTTTCCTACATATATACGGGGGGAAGAAACCTCTCACTCATAGTAGCATCATATGCACTGGGTCTCATTTTTTTCCCCTTTTTATTGAGCAGCAACTTCATACAGGAAATAGTTCTCATTCCGCTCTGGGGTTATGATACCCAGGTAGGATATCTGTTTTCTTATTTTGCAGCAGTCTATGTAGCAATCATTGGTGTTGGCACCCTGATCCTTCTGCAGCACTACAGAAAAAGCCCTCCTCAGGAAAAGCGCAGGCTTCAATTCATGATAGCAGGTTTCCTCATAGCAGTATTCCTGATTGGTATGACCAACCTGCTCTCCCGGGTGGCTAATCTACCATTGCCCAGGGCAGGGTCCCTGTTCACGCTGGTAGCTACAGTCTCCTTTGCCTACGGCATGGTCAGGTACCAGCTTCTCATCGTTTTGACCAGGGAGCCTCCCAGAGCTACCATGGACTCCCGCTGTGGAGCCTTGTGTTCATCATGCTCTGCTTATCTGGAAGGATTGTGTCCCAGCTGTGAACTGGGAGACATAGAGCTGCGAGAAAGCTGTCCCATCTACAGATGTTCTCTAGAAAGAGGGATCATCTGCAACGATTGCAGTGCGCTCCTCAAGTGCAGTACCTACAGGGAGTACTCCAATGAATGTCCTTTTTCTGTAGACCGCTACGGACTGAAGGTGAGAACCAGCTACTTCTGGAAAGATCCAGATCCCAGCTTCGCTTTTGAAATATTCAGGGATTACACAATTCGCGGGTCCTTTGGACTGTTGATCACCAGAGACTACCCGGAGAAGGTGATAGAAAGGTACGAGCTTCCAGATGTCAGCGTCTTGTGGCTGAGCCAGATAGGAGAGTATGAAGCCAGTATTGATCCCACGAATCTGCCCCGATTTACCCACACTGTCTCCGAATTCATACGACAGGCCCCCATCTCATTCGTTTTGCTGACAGGACTGGAATACCTGATTGTGCACAATGGATTTGACAGGGTGTTGAGACATCTGCACATGATCAATGACCAGGTCATGACCCACAATTCAAGGCTCCTGGTGGTGGCAGATCCCAGAACTTTAGAGGCCAAAGAACTGAGTCTGCTCGAAAGGGAGATGCGCACCCTCAGAAAGGATAACCTTTTTAAATCTCCTGGATAAGTCCTGGTAATGGATCTTATCGGTATTATTCCCACAGGCAGGGTCTGGGGTCTTGTTTTGAAGGATCTAATGCTAGAGGTAAAAGAAGGATTTGAAAAGGCAGAAAAGGATGTAGTCATGGATATTTTGACAGAACGTCCCTATCCCATTCCCAGACTAGCCTTTGACATCAATCTGGGGAAATATCGTGTGGAAGGATTCTTCCTGAAGGGACTGGACATAAAGAATGAAGTGGAGCGAATGCACAAGATTTCCATTAATAAGGTGTTGATACTGACTGACGTGGATCTGTGTGATCCTCCCCACATGGATGGATTCGGTTATGCTGATATGACCCATTTGTTTGCTATAGTTTCAGTTTACAGACTGCAGAGAGGGGCCAGCAAATTTCTGTTGAAGGAAAGACTGGTCAAAGAATCACTCCATGAATTAGGGCACACTTACGGACTGGATCACTGCTCAAGGATGACCTGTCCCATGAGTGTGTCTATGTCTGTCATTGAGATCGATACAAAAACAAAGGAGTTCTGCCCCCGGTGTGCAGCAGTACTGTCGGACAGCGGATATGGTGACTACTGGGGGGTGTAAATGGAGTACTACTATCCAGGGAAGAGATTTCCTGCAATCTCAGTGACAGGAAACTACTGTGAAGTGATGTGTCCACATTGTAGAGGGTACTATTTAGAATCAATGATAAAGGCAGAGACACCTGATCGCCTCGTGAGTGTATGTAAAGATTTGGATGAGAATGGTGCGGTAGGATGCTTGATTTCAGGTGGGTGTGACCGCACTGGGAGGGTCCCTCTTCCTCTGGAAGCAGTGAGAGTTGTGAGGGAAGAAACTGATCTGATTTTGAATTTGCATACAGGATTGGTGGACAAAGAGACAGCAGAGACTTTGGGATGCATCGATTGTTACATTTCTTTTGATGTTCCCACTCCCTTTGCGCTGACCCATTTATTCAGGTTGCCTGTGACCCAGGAAGAGTATTTTGAATCTCTCAATCTCTTGGAGGGGTTGAAGGTCGTTCCTCATGTCATGGTTGGTCTCGAAAATGAAGGAGAAGTTAGAACTATAGAGGCTATAAAGGAGATGGGCTTTTCTTCTCTTGTTCTCATCGTTTTCACTCCTACAAGAAAGACTCCCTTGGGGCGGAGACATGTCGGTGATGTAACAGAGATCTTTCAGAAGGCCAGAGCCTTGTTTCCCCGGTTGATATTGGGATGCATGCGGCCGCGTGAAAAGAGTCTGGAAGAAGATGTTGCAGTATTTGATGGCATAGTTCTTCCAACAAGATGGGCAAGAGAAAGGGTGGAGACTCTTGGATTACCAGTTGAGGTGAAGGAAACGTGCTGTGTGGTAGAATGAGAAGACTTCAGTTCAACAACGTGTGCAGGATAACTGAACCAGTTATCTCTTCGCTTTCTTCATTTGTGCTGAAGATTCTGCGTTTATATTATGAGGAAAAGCTTTATAAGATTCAGAAAACAAATCAAAATGGTGTATTCAATTGAAGCGCCAAATAATCACCGAAGACAATAGAGAGACTCAAGTACTTCGAGTCCCTTTCTATTATCAATCTAACCTGGATGCGCTGTGTTTTGTCTTTTCTATCAAGATGTGTGTAGAATATTTCAAGAATATATACGAAAACGATTTCATCAGAAGAAAAACACCAAACTTAGACATCAATGAGATAAGGAAATTGACCCATACGGATGAATTCCTCGGAACAAGAGTAGATAGACAGCTCATGAAAGAATTATCACGGAGTATTCCTTCTTTGAGTTTCTCTTTAATAGAAGAATACTCCATCGAAAGAATAAGAAAGAATTTCAACAGAAACCTCCCAAC
>CAZFAR010000221.1:0-4718 GCA_964516825.1 uncultured Thermococci archaeon | reverse complement strand
ATTTACGCCCAGGACTACCCGGGTATCTAATCCGGCTCGCTCCCCTGGGTTTCGTCCCTCACCGTCAGGCCCGTTCCAGTTGGACGCCTTCGCCACCGGTGGTCCCCCCAGGATTACAGGATTTTACCCCTACCCCGGGAGTACCTCCAACCTCTCCCGGCCTCAAGATAGACAGTATCTCCAGAAGCCTTACGCTTGGACGCAAGATTTACCTAGAGACTTATCCACCCGGCTACGAACGCTTTAGGCCCAATAAAAACGGCGACCACTTAAGCTGCTGGTGTTACCGCGGCGGCTGGCACCAGTCTTACCCAGCCCTTATTCCCCTGGCTCCTTACACCAGGGAAAAGCCCTTGTAATACAAGGGCACTTGGGGTTCCCCCATCACTCTTTCGAGCATTGTGGAGTTTTCGCACCTGCTGCGCCCCGTAGGGCCTGGGGCCTTGTCTCAGTCCCCATCTCCGGGCTCCAGCTCTCACTGCCCGTACCGATCGTAGGCTTGGTGGGCCTTTACCTCACCAACAACCTAATCAGCCGCGAGCCCATTCTCAGGCGCCGGAGCTTTGGATACAGACTCATTCCAGAATTCCGTATCTGCCGGGTATTAGCTCCAGTTTCCCGGAGTTGTCCCCGACCTGAGAGTAGGTTACCCACGTGTTACTGAGCCGTATGCCGCTGACCGAAGTCCGCACGACTCGCATGGTTAAGTCGAACCCCAATAGCAGTCGCCTTCGGCAGGATCGACCGAGGTTTTAGCATAGATTTAAGGGGGCTCAAATTTCACCAAGTCACTACCTTCATCAAATCCGGACAGAGCCAGATTCTCATCTCGTATGTCCCACGAGGAGAGCGACTTCTCATCTAGAGAGCAAATGCTCACAGGGAAATAGATATCCCATATCAAAGTCGACGCCATGGTAATGGGACTCTCTTATTTATAGTGAATGCGCACTTTTAAATATTTCGGTGCAGGTTCCCTAGGGTGTGTCGCCCTTTTAAAGCTTTCGGTCCTTCAGCTCCAATTCGGGCGCTTCATCTGCAGCTCATTTTCAGGAGATCGTGCGGATGCTCCCACAACTAGAACCAGATACAGAAGAGAGATGATTTCTTGGCTCGGAAGCAGTATGTTCAGACGAAAACCAAGAAATGAAAAGATTTCAGAATGCGAGAAAGAATCTTTGAGGACATAATAGAATGAAATCAGAAAAAACATTGAAAACCAACGAAGGAGATGGAAACCGTCTCTCCGGAATGGCTGGATTCACAATAGTGTGGGCTGGCCAATTAGTGTCCCTTTTTGGCAGTACGATGACAGGATTTGCCATAATGATATGGTTATGGCAAACGACTGGAAAGGCGACTCCCTTTGCACTCTACGGAGTCTCTGCATCTATTCCCTCGATTGTGGCAGGCTCACTCGTTGGGGCTCTTGTTGATCGATGGGACAGGAAGCTGACAATGATGCTCAGCGATCTGGCAGCAGGGATGTCATCAGTTATCATTCTGATATTGTATGTAGCAGGTGATCTCCAAGTCTGGCACCTGTACTGCACAGGTGCTCTTTCTGGATTTTTCGGAGCATTCCAGTTTCCTGCTTTTTCTGCTGCCATTACTATGATGGTTTCAAAGAAGCACTATGCAAGAGCAAGCGGCATGAGATCTTTGGCAGGCTCTGCATCAGGCATCTTCGCACCTGTGGCAGCTGCTAGTCTCCTAGAAGTAGTAGGTATTGAGGGAATTCTCATGATAGATATTATCACATTTTCTGCTGCAATTGGTGCTTTATTTTTTGTTTACATACCGAGGCCGCCTGTCAGCAGAGAGGGATCGAAGGGGGCTGGAAGTATATGGAGGGAATCAGTTTACGGATTCCGCTACATCTATGAAAGGCAGCCCTTGTTTGGACTCTTGCTGGTCTTTCTCGTTTTGAACATGGCTTCGACTTTTGGATTTACTGTGTGGGTGCCCATGATACTGGCCCGTACCAGCAATAATGAGCTCGTACTCGGAGGAGTGCAGTCGTGTGCAGCATTCGGAGGATTGATGAGCGGGCTTGTCCTCTCTTTATGGGGTGGTCCACATCGCAGGATACGGGGTTTATTTGCAGCGATGGGCGTAATGAGTCTGTCCTTGGTTCTCATGGGGATTGGGCGAGGACTGCATGTATGGGCTGTAGCAGGGTTCTTCTTCACCTTTTTTGCAGTGATGGCGAGCGGCTGCAGCGATGCTTTCTGGCAGTCCAAGGTAGCACCAGATGTTCAGGGACGAGTGTTCTCCGCGCGGGCTATGATTGCGCAGGTTGCCCGTCCGGTCTCTATTGCGCTGGCAGGACCTGTGGCAGATACACTCTTTGAACCTAGCATGATGCAGGGAGGACATCTTGGAGCAGTCTTTGGAACGTTGTTGGGCTCAGGAGCAGGATCTGGTATGAGTCTCATGTTCGTCCTGGCTGGTTTGATGGGTGCTGGTATTGTTGGTGCTGGATACACTCTGCGCTTCATACGGGAAGCAGAAGAGATTCTGCCAGACCATGAAGCAATTTGAGTCTAATGGCAATTTTAAGGACAAAAGTATTCAGAATTTCAGGTGCTGATGGAAATGGAAAATGAGGTTCAGCCAATCATGGAATGGCCGTCCATGTCTTTGATCTGAGGAATTCCAAATAAATCAAGGATCGTAGGGGCGCAATCAGTAATATCCAAATTTTCTTTTTTTCCTTTCACTCTTTCTTCGGGATCCTTCACTATGAAAATTCCATTCTGGGCATGAACGCAATCATCAGGTCCTATTTCAGTCTCAAATGAATAGAGAGAATCATGTCCGATGCTTTCTGTTGCCCTCCAGTATAAATCGCCAAAGTAAACGATCAGATCAGGTGCCTCAGAAACATATCTGCCTGTGTAGATATCTTCAGGCCTGAAGACCTTAGTACCCAGAGGATTTCCTCTGTCATCTTTCATGGATTCGAGCTTTTTCTTGACCTCTTCTCGGAGATCGTAATACTCCTCTCTGGTCAGTACACCGAATTTTTCCCTTCCCTGAATATTGAAGAATATCCTGCTGTAGTATCCTCCCCATGCCCAGGCAGACGTTTTCTTCCAGTCAATTCTCGTATCCTTAAACTTCGTAACCTTCCCGTGGTCCTCTACCACTAAATACCCCTCCTGGATCAGCCAGTCATTCACATTGATGCACCCTTCCATTCTCTTGGCACCATGATCTGAGACCACCATGACACATGCATCACCTGCAAGGCGCAGCATCTCCCCAATCTGCTCGTCCAGGTACGTGTAGTATTCAGGAATTGAAGTACTGTACTCGGATTCAATGTATTTCCTGTGAGTTCTATCAAAGAACTTCCAGAATCCATGCTGTATCCTGTCAGGACCCATTTCCACCCACATGAAAAGGTCCCACTTCTGTTTCAGATAGTGCTTCACCACTTTGCACCTCTTTTCAGTCATCTCGTAGATCTGAGAAAGCAATTTGCTCTTGTCATCTGTCCTGAATTCCTCCACATCCAAAAGGTATTTCCCTACTAATTTCTCAATTTCTGTTTTCAGTGAATCAGGATACGTATACTGATGGTCAATATCAGGTGTCAGAAAGCAGGTGACCATCAATCCATTTACTGGTTTGGGAGGATAAGTCTGAGGAACTCCAATGAGACTGACTCTCTTACCTCTTCGCGATAACATGTCCCACAATGTTTCCTCTTTTACTGCCAGGGAGTTGGCAATCCACATTTCATCGTAAGAGAAATCCTTCCTGTTCCTGAACCCATAGAATCCGAGCTTCCCCGGGTTCTTTCCTGTGGCAAAACTCATCCAGGCAGGACAGGTAATGGCTGGTATTGTGGAATTCAATTCTCCCCACGCATCCATTAAACCCTGAATGTTCGGAAGATCCAGATCCTCAAATACCAATTCAGGAGGAGCGCAGTCCAGCCCGATGATGAAGAGTTTCATTCATTCACCTACAAATGGATTCTTCTCCTTGCTAAGCACGTCAAATACTTCAGGGCGCATGATCTCCTCCGGAGGTCTTTTCCCTGTTCCAAGAAGTTCCCGTATTTTTGTTCCGCTGAACTTGATGTGGTATTTCTCATGGTGAGGGCAGGTTCTTTCGGAGGCCAGATGCTTGCATTTCTTGCAGTAGAAGAAATCTCCTTTGATTGAGATGATCTCAATTCCTATATCCGGATATTGATTGAAGATCTCTATGGCAGCTTCAGGATCGTAGAAGTTACCGACTCCTGCATGGTCTCTTCCTACAATGAAATGGGTGCATCCAAAGTTCTTCCTGCAGATAGCATGGAATACTGCCTCCTTTGGGCCTGCATACCGCATTTCAGTAGCCAGAACTGCCAGGACTGCCCTCTCTTTAGGAAGATAATGGTCAATCATCACTCTGTAGGATTCCAGTATGAGAGCGTCCTTGAAATCTCCTGGTTTTTTCTTTCCTATCAAGGGATTGATAAATATTCCATCCACAAGCCCGAGAACTGTCTTCTGGAGGCTTTCATGTCCTGTGTGCGGTGGATTTCTGGTCTGGAATCCTGCCACTGTCTTCCATTTTCTTTCCTTGAACAAGACTCTCGTTTCTTTAGGTTCCAGATTGTACTGGTAGAAAGGTTCTCTAATATTCCTCATGAGCGTGATCTTTCCTCCAGCAAAGGTATCTGGAAGACTCAAGAATCTTCTGACGCCCGGATGTTC
>CAZFAR010000220.1:0-4729 GCA_964516825.1 uncultured Thermococci archaeon | reverse complement strand
TCATCCAAAAAAATCCAGCAGCAATGTTGTCATGAAATGAGGGGTAAATTCAGGTAGATTAGACAAGAATGGTAGTTTAGGCTCTAGACTCGACATAACTAAGAAGTCATTGTACCAGAAGCAAAAGAGGTGATAAGAAAGTCAATTGCAGTAGGTGAGAGGACTTGAGAGATGAATTCATGAGAGAATGGTTTTGATTTCTTGAGTGTAAAAATAAAAGGTGGTCAATAACATGGTAGAAGAAGAAACTTTGAGCAGTCAGCTCATGCCGATCATTTTGGGGCTGATCACAGATTCTATCTTAGATTCAGTTACTGAATTGGGGATGAGTGAGCGCATATTGGTTGTTACTGGTATGGGTGTTCTCTACGCAGTACTCTATGTTTCCAGGAAGAAAAGCAAGAAGCCCAAATACAAGCAAGAGAAGCTAAAGGTGCCAGAAGCAGGTAAGAAAGAAAGTGAACCGAAAAGTTATATTTCCCGCAGAGTGACTCGTGTGCTGATCCTGGGGCTCGTCATTGCCATTGTTCTGGTAGGTTTTGCTTCTGCAGTTCTGGGTGTAGCTGTCAGAGTGATCATACAGCTCGTGGGATGGTTAGTATTAATGATGCTCTTCATATTCTCAGGCAACTTTGCTGCAAACGTGAATACAGCTCTCTTTCTGAGAGGGATTGCAGCAGTAAGCCTTGGCGGTGCTCTGAGCATTGGCGGTGTTCCCACATACGAGTTCTTTACTGCAGAACCTGTCGAATTGACAATTCAGAATTATTGTTCTACTCCCATTGTTTATGATCTGCTGAATATTGAAGTCCCTGGCAATACAGTACAGACAGTGATGCTGAAACCCTTGGTTGTAACCTTTACCCGAGAAGGGAATCATGTCTACGTATATGCTTTGTGTCACACAGTCATGTATTCTGTTCCAGAGGATGCTTTTGTGAGCTTCAATGGGCAGGTGATCAGGCCAGGAGATTCTTTGACTGTAGACCTTTCAGAACAGAAACAGCATGAGTTTTTCATAAAATGTGAATCTGAATCATAAAGGGAACACCAAGACTATCCACATTGGCTAGTCTGTTCACCCTCAAGATCAGAGCTGCAGTTACAGATAGTCTATGACAGAATTAATGATCCTATTCTCCGCTTCTGCGAGCTGCTCGTACACGGTAGCTGGTGATAATCCCAGTTCTTCTGCTAAATCCTGGATGCGAACCTTCTTCGGTATCTGGAAATAGCCCCTCACATATGCTTTTCTTAATGTTCGCAACTGCTTTCTAGATAATAGATTCTTCAATTGTGCAACATTGATAAAAAAAGAGTCATCTACGTGTTCCAAAGGATGTACTGACGCAATTCTGACCTCGCCAATTTTCTGAAGATTTCTAACTGCCTTTTTCAATTTCTCAGCATCTGGGGCCAGGATCCGGTAATGCTTTGCTCCCTCGCAGGTCACAATAGGATTTGGAAGGAGATAATAACAGCCCCCTCTCGATAGAATCTCATGGACTTTGTACCGATTCTCACAGTTGCACACACTCTGAACAATGATCTCTCTATCCTTTCGTGAGAAGACATCCAAAGAGACAATAGTCTCATGTGCTCTTGCTTTCTTGAAAGCTTCCTCCATTCTCTCTGTATTGTCGCATTCCCATCGGGAAAGCCCCTTTTCCTGGTGAATGGAGAAGACGGTCATCTTAATATCAGGATACTCTTCAGAGAGCTCTTGCGCCCAGCAGCGTTTCGGCTTGATCTCAAAAGTCACTTCTATCATGTCCTAACATGTTTGGCTCTCCATAAAAGGATTTTCTCAGATAATGAGATCTCACTGCTTGTACTGCTTCAACTTCCTTTCCAGCTCTGCAAGCTTTTCTTCATATTCTCTCTTATTGATTTCACCATAAACGAAGCGGGCCTTCAACTGTCTCATCTCTTCACGGATTTCTTCCTCTGTATGGACAGGAGCAGGCTTCCGAAGCCTTGTTGCCACCAGGATAGAAGCAGCTGCTCCGAAGACTGCAATGACAGCTCCTACCAGCGAAAGAGGAATCTTTTTCTCAGATTCTGCCCCTTCCTCTCTCAGTATTTGCTCAAGGAGCCTATCGATTCTTTCTATCATACTCGTATCTTCCACTTCAGAAAAGAGCTGCCTGGCCCTCTCAAAATGATTTCTCGCTTCTTCCTCATTTTTCTCTAGAGCTTTTTCACCTTTTTGAAATTCAGAATAGGCTTCCAGGAAGGTACTACTCTTTGAGATGTATTCGTCAATTCTGTCTGTGGGAAGATTATGGTCTTCGTAGATTGATCTGACCTGATTGAATTTGGCAAGTGCTTCAGTGTAGTTTCCACTGTCATACAGGCTGACTGCTTCAGTGAAAATGGGAAGTCCTTCTCTCAATCCCTCTATACGGTCCAGATAAAGGGCGCATTCATCAGCTTTCTCCTGCAGATTTAACGATCTGTAGAGCTCAAGTGCCTGCTCAAACTTCGAACTGGCATTCTCAAGATCCTGCAAATTGTACAGGTTCATCCCATCATCAAAAAGATTGTCAGCAAATTCTTCAGAGAGAACGTCAAATGAAACACTGACCTGAATAGTGTATCCTGCAGGAAGAGAATTCATCACCCAGAGAATTGTACCTTTCTCAGATGATACCTTGCCATCTGCAGGAAAGAAATTCCGTAACCTCGTCCCCTCTGGAAGGACTGTCGTAATGTTCAGCACTTCTATGGGGAAATTGTAGCCAGTCAGCAGTGTAAAACTCCCTTCTGTCTCTCCAATGTCCACTGCCTTCCATACATCCAGGTTGCACGTGAAGTGGTATTCAGCGCCTGGGGGAAGTCGTTCTCTGAAATTGATCTCCAGAATCGGAACACCTTCCTTTGAAATCATCTTTGAGTTCAGGCTCCCCTCACTGTCTGTTACTGCCACATCCTTTATGTAAGCCTTGGCAGAGAAAAATGCATGCAGCAGCATACTCTTTGTACCTTCTCCAGGGATAATGGTGATGTCCCATACTGCTTTGACATTCCCGGCCGGAAGCAGCCTGTAGTACTGGTCAAACTGCTTTATTGTCAGCTTTTCTTGGGCAGGTACCAGAAACAGGTTGGGAATGACCACAGCCATAAGGAGAATACCTTTTCTGTTCATCCCCCCTGCTTTGTTCCATCCATATATATGGTTTGTGGTTGATCTGCTTTCCATTGTGCTGTACTACTAGTGTTACACGTGTAACAAAATCAGAAATTCAATATATATCAAAAAAATTAATTTCATAGATAAAGATGACATGAATTGATGAACCTCACTCTGCAAAGGAAAACCTTAAATTGTGGCACTTTTTAGACTCTCACATGAAAGTTACCTTGTCTGTGTATGTGCTGCTTGTAATTTTCATCATTTCTACTGCTTTTGCTCTTCCAGAAGCTGCAGAACAGAAGTATGATGTCATCATCGTGAGAGCAGATATACCCATTGATTACGTTATTGCGCAAGCATATGCACACAAGGAAGGAATTCCTATTGTGACTACCTCTCCTACTTATTTGGATGAGAATGTGCGCAGAGAATTACTGGGATACAGGCTAGAAGGGGCTGTCACTGCCTTGATCATAGGCGGCGCTGATACGGCTATTTCTGCAGATATTGAACAGGAATTGATAGAAATGGGCTACCAAGTAGATCGGCTGTGGGACTGGGACAGAATCGGCACTGCAGCCAGGGTCGCCATCGAACTGTGGAGTTCTTCACCTGCTGCAGTCATCGCGAATGCAGATGTACCTGAATCGTACTTAATTGCTTCCAGCATCTCCATCAATTTACAGGCCCCCATACTGCTGACTGCAGAGGAGAAACTCCCGGATGCTACTGCACAGGCGCTGGAGACCTTAAAGGTGGAAAAAGTCTTCCTGGTGGGTCCCAGAATTTCTTCAGCAATAGACAATGAACTGACAGCGAGAGGTCTGCAGATCCAGAGAATGGGAAAAGATATTGAGATCAGAGACATTCCTGTGATTAGAGAGGACAGATCACTCTGGTTCCAGATTCGTCAGCCAGTTCCTCTGATACTGGGAGGAGTACTAGGATTTGTGCTGGGCTATCTCTTCTTTACTGTGTTCAGGAAGGTGAAGAAAAGGGAAATCCCCATGTTCGTATTGACTGAAGACGAACAGAAGGTTGTGGAGGCTATTGGAGAGGGTATCAAGCAGGAAAAGCTTCCAGAACTGACTGGATTCTCACGACCTAAGATAACACGCATTATTTCAGATTTAGAGTCAAAACAGATCATTTCACGAAGCAAATATGGGAAAACATACAGAATTAAGGTGATGAAAAGTATTGTAGAAGACTGAGGCAATGGCATGAGTGTACCTTTGTAAGGAAAATGAGAAGCTCATGGGAGAATTTCAGTACATGGAGAGTAAGGGCTTTTAAAAAGCCCAAAGCTTATATAGAAGGAATGAGAAGATAGTATATTGCATTTGTGTCCGGAATGCGATCTTTCACCCCCCCTTCTTTGGATGGCCTGGGGACTCCCCCTGGCCCCCCTTTTTGTTATTTTCTTGAATAGTACTGGTTCAGCCGAGAGCGTCTTTTTTCCGGAATATATTCGATTCTGAAGATTCTGTCATGATTATACCAGATAGATTTAAATAGGAAGAATCACTTTCCAGTGTAGGCCGAGGTGGCCCAGTCTGGTACGGCGCAGGCCTGCTAAGTCTGTGGGCGTAA
>CAZFAR010000219.1:0-4754 GCA_964516825.1 uncultured Thermococci archaeon | reverse complement strand
TCCAGGTAGATTGTCATTTGATAAGAGGATGTCTCAAAATATAAAAAGGTGGTTCTTTATTATTGTTCACGTGTAACATGTGAGGAAACCGGTGTGGCTCTAAGATCAATGAGCAGTAGTGAGTAAAAGGTTATGCAAATCCAGGGAAAAGATTGGATGTGAATATCTTAATATAGATTGAATATAGAATATCACGTATTTGCCATATTCTTCACAATGCTTATAATACTGCATACATATATGCATATGTGAGCACGAAGAATATTTCCATTACCAAGGACGTTTACGATATGTTAGTGGCGGAAAAAGAAGAAGATGAGAGTTTTTCCGATCTAATTTCCCGATTGCTGAAAAGAAGATCAAATCTCTCTGGATCTTTTGGCAAGTGGGAGATGACAGAAGAAGAAATAAAGAAATTCAAATCTGAGCTTCGCAATATGTGGCAGAAGGGATATCTATGAAGTGCCTTGATTCAGATTTCATAAGAGCCCAAGACAGAAATGAGTGGTTAGAATGATCAACGAAACAAAAGCAAAGGTAAATCAGGAGTTTACGCTCTCTCTGGAAGGAATTCCAGCTGCTGGCTACATATGGGAAGCACATTTTGATGACGCTTTTCTTCAGTTAAAGAAAAAGCATTTTGAGCTCTATCCAGAATCAGGCATAGGAGGTGGGGGTACAGAGACATTCACGTTTATCCCGTTGAAAAAGGGAGTAACAGTAATAAGAATGTACTACAAAAGACCATGGGAATCAGAAATTGCAGAAGAAAGACAATATCAAATTACAGTATGTGAATAGCTCAAATAGCAACCTTTGCGAAGAAAAGGTTGATCTTGAAATGAGAACCTCACTTTCATCAAAGAGTAAAGATTATAAACACTACAATCTTTCATCTAAAGGGTGACTCTATGAATGTCTGCGGAATTGTTGGCAGCCCCATAATGAAGGGGAATGTAGATCTCCTTGTATCCCAGGTATTGAAGGGTGCGGAAAGCCAGGGAGCAGGAACGCAGAAGATCTGTTTGAATGGCATGGATATCATGCCGTGCCAGAGTTGCGGGATCGATCCTTATCCTCGGTACTGTCTTTTAGATGATGACATGGAATACATCTATGCTGCATTAGAGTCATGCGATTCCATTGTTCTGGGTTCTCCTGTATACTTTGATACTGTCTCTGCGCAAACCAAACTGGTAATAGATCGATGTAATTGTCTAATGCCCTATATCCAACGACCTGATGGTACTTATGGATTTGAAAGACGAATGAAAAGACGAAAAAAAGGAGTTTTCATAGCTGTTGCGGGAAAAGATCAGGAATTCAATACTATACAGACTACAGTGCATGGATTCTTCCAATGGGCAAATATCGAAGTGGTGGAAACGATTCTGTATGCGCATGATGAAAGCGAATTAGGATGTGTTAGAAAAGATAAAGAGAGAATGAATCATGCTTTTGAAATTGGAGTCACCATTGCAAGATAAGGATCCAGAGGGTCCTGAATCTTACTTAGAAAGTTTTGGAGTACATGGAGTTCAAGAAGTGCATGAATTGAATGCACAAGATTTATATCAACAGCATAGAAGGAGAAAGACATGAATACAAGTAAATCTGATAACCTGAAATATGTGACCTACTGTGGATTGTACTGCGATCTCTGCGCAAGCCGCTCAAGAATTCCCAAAAGAGCCCAGAATCTTCGAGATTCCATGACAGGGGAAGGTTGCGAGTCGTGGGGAAAGCTACTTCCAAAATTTGATGAATTCTGGATGTTCTTGAATGACTTGTGTGAACCTGAGAAGTTATGCCCAGGCTGCAGACAGGGTGGAGGACCTCCCTTCTGTTCAATTCGGAAATGCTGCCAGCAGAAAGGGTATGATATATGTGTTTTCTGCAAAGATTATCCCTGCCACAGAATCAAAGCATTGGCAAAGGGTTATCCCACTTTAATAGCTGATGGAGAAAGAATCAAAGAGAGAGGGATTGATGAATGGATTGAAGAGCAGAAGAAAAGAGTAAGAACTGGATTTGTCTATGCTGACATCCGCTGCTACCCTTACAAAGTTCCAGATGACTAGATTTCTGCAGGTCCCCTTGGCTTTTCAAATAAGTGAATATCAGTTCTCATTTTTCTTATTGAGATTCCTGCAGAATGCTCAGAAAATGTTACACGTGTAACAATTGGAGCCTGGATTAGAATGAAAGAGAGATCGAGATACCAAGTCATTTGAGCATTGTATACCTGACCTTCAAAGACAGAAAAGCACCTATCAGCGAAACAGCAGACAGGAACAGAAAAGAGCCAGATAACCCCCCTTTCTCTGCAATGACTCCCATGATCATAGGACTCAGAAATGCCATGAGCCCTGCAAGACCCTGTAAAAGCCCCAGAGCAGTTCCGTACCATGCTTCAGGAATTCCCTCAACATACACTGCTGTAGCTGGAACCCACACCACGTAAGCAGCAAATCCGAGAGGAATGATATACACCCAGACAGACTGGAAAAGAAAAGCTACCAATACAGAAGCTGCTACTAACGAGATAAACAGTAATTTCTTCCTGCTGTACCTGTCTGTGAGAAAGCCTGCCAAGAGCTCGCCTACAACACCAGTACCGTAAAAGAGAGTCACCACAGTTGCCACAGAAGCAGTTGAATACCCTATCTCTTCCAGCTGAACAGGAAGAAAGGTGACAAATCCTCTGTAAAACATGGCCAGACATCCAAAAAGAGCGATCATGAATATAGTGTCCTTACTGAAGAGATTGTGCCTTTTCCTTCCCTTGTAGAACGCAGGTTCTTCTTTCGTGAGGAAAAAGAGGAGTGCTGTAACGATTCCTGTGGGGAACAGAACAAAAAGTACATGTCTCCACCCCCATTCTTCCAGCATCATCCCTGCAAGTAGTGGATAGACCAGTATCCCTATTCCACCTCCGACCCCATGGATACCCAGGACTTTTCCTTTTATCTTGTCCTTCATAGACTTTGCAAGAAGAGCAATCCCACAGGGATGGTAGAAGCTGGCACCCAATCCAGCCAGGAGGTTGAACAGGATCAACCAGGCATACGAAGAGGACAATGACATGGCGAAAAGGCTCACAGATAGAATGATTAATCCTAGAGAGATGAAAGGCCATTTCACCTTCGCGAAATCAGACACATACCCTGTCAGGACCTGACCTGCTCCCAGAGTCAGTACGAGAGACCCTCCCAGTAAACCGATCTGCGTATAGGAAAGGTCAAACTCACGAGCTATGGAGGGAATGAGAAGGGGGAGCATGAGAACGAGTCCATCATTTGCGAAATGACCCATGAATGTTATTATTATAAGTCTTCTCATATTCATGCAGATGGTTTTTTGCTGCCCAATAAAAGCATTTAGGTTACAATGGCATTATCGAAGGTTGCACCCTATACCAGTATCCATGTTACACGTGTAACAGAAGTTGCTCCAATTCCTTCAAGTACTGAACATCATAGGGATAAGGACTATTTCATCAATTTTCTGAGAATCACAGATATCATTTTCAGCCCTGTACAAAAACTTTGAGTCCTGCTAGCAGAATGTTTCGATTCTCCCCCGTACCTCTGATAGTATGTCACTGGCATTTCGATGACCTTCATGTCAGCTTTCAGTACTTCAATCATCATCTCTACAGAAAATTCAGGGCCTTCACTTTTCAAGTTATCTCTTATGCGTTTGTATGCTTCTTTCCACAGTCCACGGTACGTGCAGCCCACATCCGTAAATCTGCATCTCTTATTCCACCAGAGCAATTCTATTGCCTTTCCCAATGCCATGTTTCCCCATCTGAGGAACAAATCCATATTAGCACCATCTTCGATCAGCTGTTTCGAGGTCCTAGTTCCCACGACCATATCAGCATTCTTTAGATGTTCCAGTATCTTTGTCAGATCCTTCGATTTGAAAGAAGCATCTGCCTCTGTGATAACAAGAATATCACCCTTTGCATTGTTCATGCCGCATTTAAGTGCATTCCCATATCCCTGGGCAGGTTCTGAAACGACCACAGCATTATGCTTACGTGCAATGCGAGCAGTCTCATCAGTAGAATTATTATCTACGACAAGGATTTCTGAAACTGAGTCAATAAAATCCTCAATTACCTTACCAATAGATTCTGCCTCATTATGTGCTGGTATGACCAAGCTCTTTGCATACGTATCAAAATGGGAGGAGCGCCACTGATAGACAGCTGAATTGAGATCTTCCACTGTATTGATGTTGGTGTAGTACCCTTCCAGAAAGAATGCATACACTTTTGATTCTTTTCGAGCTAGAGTGTCGATGACGTCAGTGATTTCGATCTCATTTCTCAGAAGTGATGGAGGTGTCTTTTTAATATATTCAAATATAATAGGGTCAAATGCGTAAGTTCCAACTCCTAGAAGGTTATTCGAGGGTAATTTTGGTTTTTCAGAAAGAGAGAGAATTTCATTTCCTTTAATTTCTGCTGTATAATTCTTGCTTATGGCTCGTCTGTCCGGAGTCCTCATAAATGTGCATAATGCGTTGAATTCCTCTCTAAATAAGGGCAGGATATCTCTGTGATTGGTATTGATATACATTTCGTCACCAAGGATTACGAAGAAGGGTCGATCGATGTACTCTTCACCAAGACCTACTGCATGGCCAATGCCTTTCTGATCCTTCTGGAGGATGTAGGTAATTTGAAGGTTGAGGTCTGATCCATCTCTGAAATAATCTTGTATCTGTTCGCCTTGTTCACC
>CAZFAR010000218.1:0-4782 GCA_964516825.1 uncultured Thermococci archaeon | reverse complement strand
ATCTGAAAGGTACATACGTGTGCACAGAAGGACCTCGATTTGAAACGCCTGCTGAAATCAGAATGTTCGCTTTAATGGGAGCAGATGTCGTCGGCATGACCAACGTACCAGAGGTAGTCCTGGCCAGGGAAGCCAAGATCTGTTATGCCTCTATTGCTACAGTCACTAACTTTGCAGCAGGCATATCCCCTTTCAAGATTACTCACGAAGAAGTTATCGAGATCATGAACGAGAACAACGAAATGATTAAAAAGCTCATATCAAGAACTGTAGAAATGATACCTGAAAAGAAAACCTGTGAGTGTGATTAGATGAAAATCTCAGAAATTTTAGGGAAATCCGCAGATATCATAACTGGACAACCGGAGATCCTCGTGCCTTACATTGCCCCTCTGGTCCTCTCATTGATAGCTATATGGGTCCACGTCACTAATATGCTGTCCTGGGGAATTGGTCGTTTGTATCCTCTCGGAAGAAGTCCTCTAGAGTTTTTTACCTCTTTCGTGTCTGCAATAAGATTGCTCAAGATCTTTGACTGGCTCATGTGGATTGTTATACTAGTAGTCCTCGCCTTCTGTGTTGCTCTGACTATTGCTATGAGCGATGCCCGCCTTTCAGGGAGAACTCTCAAAGTGGGAGCAGCTTTTGACAGTATTGCTGATAAGCTCCCCATGTTTATTGCAGCCTTTCTGATTTCCTGGTTCCTGAAGTTTGTGGGCATGTTCTTCTTCTGGGTGGGTATGCTCGTTCCTGCAGTGCTTCTGATCTTCGTGGGACAGGCCATGCTCCTAGATAAAAAGGATCTGTTTGACAGCTTCAGCAAGAGCTACGATGTAGCAAAGGTCAACTGGGCAGAGATACTGGTACTCTTATTCGTGTTCTTGATTGTTCTGGTAGTAGTGCGATTAGTTCCATTCCTGGGTGTCATAGTGGCCTGTTTTCTGATGGGATACAGTGCAGTGGTCTTCACTGTGATGTACCGCGATCGGAGCAAAGTGCGTGCGCAGCGTCCAAGAAAATCAAAATCTGCAAAGTAGACTACTCTACAGAGAGGTAGAAGTGGATCTCTTCCCCCGTATCCAGAGAGATACTTACCTCTAGCTCACCAGTATCCACTGGAACTGTCTGGAAAACTAACTTTTTTTCTCCTTTTTTTACGAGGACTGTCTCCGTGTATATTGTTTCGTTGATGGCTATAGTATACTGGTACTCGTGGTCTTCCTGGAGATGGTTTACAATGACAAATGTAAGATTGACCAATCCAGGGTTGACCTTTTTGGGAAATTTGCCAAATAGAATCTGATTTGTATCCTTGGCTACATCAGAAATGTTCCAGAATTCGCCTTCCAGTACAAAGGTATCTCCTGCCAGAAAGATCTCCTCATCGTTAGGTACCCCATCCTTGTTGAGATCAATCCACACAGTGGTCAGAACCTCTACAGCACATCCCCGAAAGGTTCCTTTTCCATCGGTAAGGTCAATCCTTTCGAAGTAGAAGTACAATTCTGAGAATTCTTCCTGAGGAGGTTTCGACTGGAGCAGCAGTACAGAGGTGGTGGCAATTCCTACTATGCAGGCAAGAATGATCCCATAGTACAACGTTTTTTCTTCTTCGTCCATTGGTTCTCATTTTTGTGTGACTATAAATAGGTTCCTCTCTGATAATTCCAGACGTAGATAGATAGTTGATCTTGCATGCTGTCAGGGAATGAACTTCACAGTTCTTCATCACCGAACCAGGCATGCAACAGACATATAAGGACTATGACAGCCAGAGGAAGATCCATAATACCGTAAGGATGGATGGAAGGAGCTAGGATCATTGTTGTAATACTCAGTGCAATGCCTAGAGCGATTCCCCACTTTTTTATAGACCATATTGCGTAACCTGAAACTACCCTTGACAGACCATAGACAGTGCTGAGCAGTGCCCAGAATGCAAATTCTTCTTGAAAATCAACTGGACGGAATTTCGCAGGTGTAAAGAACATCATTATTGCAGAAATCTCGATGATGCCATGAATGAAAAGCACTACTGAAGCAATTTTGAGTGTAGTCCTCTTTTTCAGATTCATGCCTCTTCTTCACCTCGTACAATATAAATCATTTGAAGAGATTAATGATTACCATGACCTTCTGGAAGAACTCATACATGTGTGCTGGGTTGACAAGGACATTTGGAGTGTATACGATTATGAAGTTACCCTTTCCTTCAACATTACTTTTCAGTTCCTGGCTCATTATTGTTGAGATCACGTGTGAAGTGAAGAGTTCCCTTACTGCTTCTTCATCCTTCCCCCTCAAATAGTATTTGCGTGAAAATTCTGGGTAATATTCAAAATCAATATCTTTGAACCCTATAAGCTCTCCAAGTCTGTGATAGAAATGCTCTCTTGAAAGAGAAAATTCTGGCAGTTCTCTATCCAGTTGCGCCATGACGACAGTCTGCATCTGAACATGTTTGCCTGTAGAGAATTCGTAGTCAAATACTGACCATGCAATTTCATTTCGCGTTGCTGTCAAGAGATTCTTCTTTCTTATTGATCTGCCCATGTTGAACAATTCCAAGTCTGGAAGCTCCACGTCTGCCACTCGACTGTACACGAATCCAATTTCAAGAGATGCTCTTTCGAGTCCTTCTCGACGCTTTCTATCACGCGCATTCAGATATAAGACAATACTGATAACAACAGCTATTGCTAGAGCGAGCATCCCAACAAGTAGTAGTGATATCATGGTGTTGTTTGCTATTCATAGTTTTTAAATTCTTTGATCACAAATATCCACCAAATTCTGATGTTACACGTGTAACATTAAATGGTGCTAGTTCTGCCAAGAATGTCGATGTAGCTTTTCCAATATATTTAAATATTCTGGATCCTAGCAGATTTATGAAGTACAGAATCCCTGCAATTCTTGCTCTCCTGATCCTTTTTTCAGCCTGCGCAGAACAATCAAAGATCAAAGAAGATTACGAAAGTATTCCTCTTCCAGAGAGGAGAGGATTTGATATGGCACTTTCTCCAGTTTTTGTTCTTGAAGACATCCAGGACAGGTACAAAGATGTCATGGAAGAATTGGCATCTGCAAGCGATGTCTATTTTATCCAAGGAGAGATTATCTGGGATTTTGAGAAAGGAGCAGACATTGCATCTCACAGTTATGAGACGGATTGGCTCACCTTTTTAGAAGTTGCGAGAGCGCTCGAACTGAAAAAGGGTTATGTTGGGATTTCTGTTTTGACTAACGAGAGAGACAGAATTCTGGAAAATCCCTTTTCCAGTACATTTTCAGATGAAAAAGTGAGAAAGGCCTGCAAAAATATGGTAGAAAGAGTCATATCAGATTTTGAGCCAAAATACCTGTGCTTTGGTGTAGAAGTTTCTGGATATTACCATAAGGATCCTGCAGATTTTCAGAATTTTGTTTCTCTGTACAATGAAATATATTCTATTGTGAAAGGAATTTCCCCAGAAACTGTTGTATTCCCGACATTTCACTATGAAGAATTTCTAGGAGTCCTGCCGTGGAATCCTCACAAAGAAACCTGGGAATTGATTAATGAATTGAGAATGGATGCTTTTGCAATATCAACGTATCCCTACATGGTTTATTCTCTCGAAGACATTCCGAGAGACTATTACACGCAGATACGTAAGTACACGGATCTGCCCATTGTAATTGCAGAAAGCGGATTTGCCTCACAATGCTGTGGGAAGACAATTAAAGATCTGCATGGTTCTGAGGAAGCACAAATGAATTTTCTGATTTTTCTGTTCGAAAGTATTGAGGAGATGAATCCCTTATTGTGGGTTTACTGGTCATTGTATGATTATGAACCCCTATCCTGGGGAGGAACAGATCAAAATGATGTCTTCAATTCAATTGGATTGCATTACGCTGATGGAACTCCAAAACCTGCATTTCACATATGGATGAGAATTTTCAGGTTGCCTGTATCCAATCCAACTGAGCGTTGAGCCTCCCGCTCGAGAATAGTGGTCTAACATTCCGCAAATCTCTCGGATGATTCCACTAGACAGTGCATCCTGATGTCCACTTCACTCTCTTGTCCTATCCAAAAAGTATATTCCCTTCATCAACCCTATAAAGTAATAGATGAGTGTAACATGATCAAGTACAGGTTGCTCAGAGAGTGGTCCAATACGTATGAGATGATCCACCATTGCATGTGGTACCAGAGATAGAGTGTTCCCGGGGAATCCATAGTCAACACCTAGTACGATATTCAAAGGGCGCAACTCTTTCCCGAGGACTCTTTTAAGGGAATCCACTTCTCTTGTGGCAAGAGAATGCACTCCAATGGTTGTTTCCTCTTTTCTTATGGCCTCACTCAATGTATCAACACAAGTAACTCCAGAGATTAGTCTGGCAGCTTTCTGGTCCACTACTCTCACACAGATACCAGTTTCGCAGATATGGGCAATTGATGGCAAATCTTCTGGTGCTGCATTAACCAAAGTGAAACAAAGAGGTGGTAATCCAACTGTATTTTTATTCCACTTTGGCAATGGTACCAAAGACCCGTGTACATCCGGTTTGCCCACTGCTTGGCCCAGAATATGGGTTCTTGGGAACGGACCCTCTGCCAACAGGTTGCTATCACCAGCGGTAAATACTTTGTCATTGTGGACTGCCACAACACGGTGGATGTGCACTCCTTGAGGAGTAGCAACAGCTACAACCTCACCTACTCTTACCTTGTGCAGCCTCCTTACCACCACTGAGTCATGAGATGAAAGTGCAGGCTCCATGCTTTTC
>CAZFAR010000217.1:0-4832 GCA_964516825.1 uncultured Thermococci archaeon | reverse complement strand
TGCTCACTGTTCAGAATAGCAGTCCACATCTTACAAAAAAGGAGGTGATAACCTATGAAACAAGAAGCTAATGAACCAAACGGAAACTATTTAAGTCACCGCATCCTATCATGGTGTGGTGAGCATAAGATGAAATTGATATTGACAATCCTGGTATTCGGGTCACTTCTAGGAGGGTATTGGTATACAACTGACAGACTTGAAGGACAATGTGGGTATATAAGTCTCAGTCTGAGTTGGGATTCTATTGATGTCTATGAAATCAAAGGAGAACCAGTGGTAAGCTGTCATGAAGATGAAGAAATGAAGCTCATAGTTAAAGCATCTGCGACGAAATCAGGAGTTCTTGAAATAACCGCAAGTCCAGAAAAAAATAAGCCTATTTGGCTAACTACTACTAAAGAAAGTGCTGATTCACCGAAATACGTATATCGTGTATAAGGATACCTCAATATTCCTCTAACATCACTAAAACAACTCATGTACATCCACAACTGTACGTGATGTGACTCTTTCTCCTTTCCACTTTTAACTTCAATGACTGTCTTTGATCCCGAATTGATGTTCAATATATCAATGTACCCAATCAGCTTCATTCTCCCTAATTTCTTTTCTACTCTATAGTTCACATAGATTTCACCGTTCAATCCACTTATTACCTTCGACATCAACAATTCATGATTTATCTTGTGCTGAATCAGTTTAGCATCTACAGGTAATTCATACATTCTGCTGTACTGCACCTTCCGTAAGCAGGGTTCTTCTCCAGTTAATATCCGGCTTACCTACCCATTTTTTTTGTAGTACTGGTTCACTACACATTAACATTGGAGTATAGTATTTAAATGCTAGGCTTTGTACCTTCAAAAATCTCAAAAATTGTAATGGAACGTTAAAAAGTTAAATGAACTGAAAGCAAGAGGACGATTTAGCGAAATCCGCAGAAAATGTGCAATAATTACACACATGCGGAAGTACTGGCTATGCAGAAAAACTTATAAGGAAATCTGACAATTGTATAGTAAACAGACGGAGGTGAGAAAATGGAATTCGTGATCGAAACGCTAGAAGAGGTCACACCCAAGCACCCTTGCTCTTCCAAACCACTCAGAGCATACCTGCCAATACCACAGCCAATAGGCATATGGATATCTTAAGCTTCTTGGCTTAGACAGATATTACCAGTAGAAATAATGGAAGGAGCCACAAAATAGTTTTTTCTTTTTTTCTTTCTTGTCAATCGAAAAGTGTTATCCAGCTGTTTTTCCAGTGCTTGCTGAAATCAAAAGGACAAAGGAATAGCCCATGAGAACATAAATAGTGAGTTGCAGGATTCAAAAAAAAGTCTTTCAACACCTCAAGCCATGTAGCGTGTTTTTCCTGCAACTCACTGTTCATTCTTTTTTCCATTTAAAAGGTTTACTCTTCGAGGCTGTTAAACCTTCAGAAGACGCATCCTCCAATTTCTGTAATTCGCATGTTGTGACTTTGGCAATCATAATGCAGTCATCTACATGAGAACCCCCAACCTCACAAACACTGGAAAGCCTAACATTTCAGACGGCATGTTACACGTGCAACAAAATAAGAGATCCAAGTCAAACACCTTTCTAGATTTATGTATGATTCTCTACAAGATTTAACAATCTCATTATGGCTAACCTTATATAAGACCGCTTTTCATTTCATCTATGAGAGAAAGAGAGCTCATCACAGAAATAACAGCGTTCTTACACATATCTTATGAAGATGCCTTCGTCTTTCCCCATGACAATATCCTGTTCTCCCTGACTGCAGACACTCTGGTCGCCAGGACCGATGTCCCCGAAGGAATGACCCCTTTCCAGATCGGCTGGAAAACTGCTGTCATGAACCTCTCTGATCTGGCAGCCATGGGATCAATCCCTAGGTTCTTTCTATGCTCTTTGACACTCCCTAGAGAGTATCCTGCCTTCGATATCATCAAGGGTGCAAGAGCTGTCTGTACCCGTTACCACTGCAAATACTGTGGTGGAGACCTCAATGAGGGGGAGCTATCTGCATCAGGATTCGCTGTCGGCACTTCCAAGACTGTCATGTTGAGAAGTGGAGCCCAACCCGATGATAAGGTTGGAATTACAGGTGATGTGGGCAGAGTCTATTCTGGCTTGAAAGATCTCGATACTGCAACTGAATCAATGAGAGAGAAAATCTTTATACCCCGTCCACGGATAACAGAAGGGCTCATGCTCAAGGCGAACTCCTGCATTGACATATCTGATGGACTCTCTTCAGAACTGTATCACATTGCAGAAGCTTCTTCTGTCCGTATAGATATTTCCTCTGACAGAATACCCATCCACGAAGATGTCAGAAAGAAAGCCCAATCACTGGGTGAAGATCCTGTCACCTGGGCACTGAAAAGTGGAGAAGAGTACGAGCTCGTCTTTACCAGCCCCTATATTAACCCAGACCTGGGAACAGAGATTGGTGAAGTTAGAAAAGGGGAAGGAGTCTTTCTAGACGGAGAAAAGATGCCTCTGCTGGGCTGGGAGCACTACACCCGCACTATGAAATAGAATTTGAGAGCATTCACTCCAAAAGGTGAAAGGTGCATCAGTTCAGGTCCAAAATATTCCAGCCATAACTGTTGTGATAATTTTGCCCATTTCATCATCCACAAAATTAATAAACATTCACTGCACACCATCAGCATGCTGCCTGAAAATCTCTTAATAGACATCACGAATTTTGCGTACAGCGACCAAGAAGAATGGTTCTTGGCGCTTACCGAGTTTCTTAATTCTCTCGAGGGGAGGGAACCCACAGAGGAGGAAGTTGATGGGTTCGAGAACGATTACGTATTTACCAGAAAACATTCCAAGTACAAGAAGACCTTCATACGCTTATTTGTGGAATGCTTCGAAGAATTGTACGGAAAAGAATGGTCAAGAGATATCATGGCCTTGGAAGAAAACTTCGACAGCTATTTTGAGGTAGTAGAATCCAGGAAGAATTCCATTATTGTGACAGATCTTTTGGTTGGAGACACTTTTGAGGTTGACTACCCTTCTGTAGATTGTCCTATAGAGAGAGGACACATAATTGAGGGAAGGATGTTCACCTGGAAGGGAGGATACTTCTTCTTTGGACCCCTCCTCCTGTACGATGAGGAAGAATCTATAGAAAACATGAGGATGTTCACGCACGTTCTGAGGGAAAGCTTCGAGAATGTCACTCGTTCGTTTCTGGAGTACTTCGAAACAGATATGATCATATTCAAGGATCGCACAGAACTGGAGGAGAAGATGAATGAATTTCTTTATTGGTTCTTCAGAAACAGGACATTGCCTGGAATTCTGGAAGAGGGAGGAGACTTCACTCATGTCACTTTTGAGGAAATTGGTGAGAAGAAGGAGATTGGATTCATCATAGACCACTACATGGGACAGATGGCTATTCCCAACTACGGCTATTTTATAAGGCTTTTCAGCGGTCAGTGGGAAGAAGTTCCTGACTATCAGGAGATGGTGAAAAAGGTATTATATGAAGATGAGATTCCAGCATATTTCGTACAGGAAATGATAGAGAAGAATCCAGACTCCTCAGTCGCCCTCTATTCGCAATTCTTTCCAAGAGTGAAGACAAAAGAGGATCTCATTGAGCTCTTTTCAAGATGCAGAAGGGATTGGGGCAGAAAGCCCCGAAGAAAGGGTGCAATTTTTGAAGGGTGACACTCAGGTTTTCGTGATGAAGTGCTGGAAGTGTTACACGTGTAACATTCTTCTTGAGTGTACAGATACCTGGGAAATCTGGTAGTTATTGGGATCAGCAGCATACTGGATCTTTCCAGCGTTTATGGTCATACTCCTTAATTGAATCGTTGCTGGAGGATAACTGCGTGTCTGAATCCCTTTATCATCTTCTTTGTTTTCATATCACAGATAATGCAGATCAATCTCCTCCTCTCTTCTGAGGATACAGCATAGGCAAAAACCAGTAACTGCTCATCCAGTTCTACAATGGAAGAAGTGGCAGGAAATAGAGAAATCAAGGACTTGACCGATTCCTCGTAGTCAGTAGAAAACAGGAAACAGTGGCAGAAATAGTTACGATAACCTTCAGGATAAAACTCAGTATGAATCGTGCAGTGATCCTCCAGGGATTTTATCCATCTGGCATACGTATCATAGCTCACATGAATATTCTGTAGTACAGGAGTGACCTTTCTCCTCATGAAGTTGAATGCACGGAATAGCTTCCATTCATCGTCTTCCCAATCCAAGGAAGTCAATCGTCTATCCTTGTGTTCATATCTGATCGGCATGAATTGGTGTAATTGCTCATACACTTTTTCAGAGCTTTCATCCCACGTAGTTGTCTCCACCTTCGGTGTATATGAAAGGTATTTTACTCCATGGTAGCCAATGCTTTCAAACCCCTTCAGATTAGAAATATCCAGTAATCGATCAGTGATGAAGAGGGTATTCCAGTCTCCAAAGGTTGCAGCATGGTAAACTACATGCGGAACCTGCTCTAGCTCGCGAAATGCTTTCAAAGGATTAACAAAGTTTACCAAGTACACATGTTCCTTGTAGGTGGAAGCAGGTTTCATTCGAAGATATGGACCACGAATGATACCTTTTGTATACATCTCTTTCAAATATTTGGATACTGTGTTTCTGGACAGTCCAATATTCAATGACATGTCATGAAGAGATATTAAAGGACTCCCATGAATCTGCTCGTACAGTGTGTAATAGTTTTCCAGTCTTTTCTCTTGAGTAGTCCCGCCCATGTTACCACCAGTGTCAATAGTTTCTGGACACCCTCCTTTTTATTCTGCGGGAAGC
>CAZFAR010000216.1:0-4832 GCA_964516825.1 uncultured Thermococci archaeon | reverse complement strand
CTGTTACATGTGTAACACCAATGGTATAATCTCTGATAGGTTGGATCTTCCAGCCTTTTCACAATTCTAAGATGTCGCCAGGATGAGGTTTGCAGTAAAGAGTACAAACCAAAAGTTTAAGAGACTGACCCAATACATTCTACGAAGGATGAGAATAGAAGAATGAAGGTAGATTCAGATGGAAAAAGACTTCAAACCTGACTTTGGACTGTTGATCCTGAAATTAAAGGGCGAGAATGCCAGATACTGGTTCTTACCCTTCAAGATCTACCACATTGGTCGTGTGAGTGACAATCTCTATTCCACGACATCTGATGTACAGTATAATGACACGACATATGCTGCAACCATTGACTTTTCAAAAGATATGTACAAGAAGCTGCTTGCCCTGATACCTGATGTTCCCAAAAACTTGCTTGTGCAGACCTTCAAGAGGAAGTTTACAGCTCCTCACACAGTAGAACTACCGTCTCCCATCACAATAGGAATAGGTGCAAAGCTCGGGAAAGTGACTGAAACTGCAAACGGAAAAGATACATTTGTGCCATTCAGAGTAACTGAAGTTTTCAGAATGGAGGATCTTGCACGAGGTAAGGTAAAAATAGAATAGAGGCGAATTGACTTCAATAGTCAATATTCCAACGAATGAAAACGAGGGACTTGAAGGGAGGAATGAAATGCCTGAAAGGAAATCAAATGATATCAGGGCTTGGCTCAACAGCGGAGTAGACTCAGCACTCTGTGGAGAATACGAGAAGGCAATAACATGTTTTGATAAAGTCATAGGAATAGATCCTAAAAACTTTGACGCCTGGTATTACAAGGGGATAGCTCTGAATCTTCTTGGAGAATTTGAAGAAGCAATGAAGTGTTTCGATGAAGCTACAAGAATAGATTCCAAAGATGTGAGAACCTGGAATGATAGGGGCATAGCCTTGAAATATCTCAAGAAATATGAGGAAGCACTGAAATGTTTTGATGAAGCTTTAAAGATAGATCGCGGCTTCGTCAAGGCATGGAACAACAAAGGGATAACGCTGGGTACACTTGGAAAGTTCAAAGAGGCAATAGAATGCTTTGATGAGGTTATAAAGATAGATTCCACTATTGCTCAAGCCTGGCACAACAAGGGGGATGCTCTGGAACATTCAAAGAAGTATGAAGAAGCAGTGAAATGTTTTGATGAAGCTCTAAAGATAGATCGCACTCTTGCTGCATCCTGGTATGGCAAAGGAATTGCCCTGGATAATCTCGGAAACTACAGTGAAGCAGTGAAATGTTACGAGGAAGCTACACAGATAGACCCCAATTTTGCTGGAGCTTGGTTGAACAAGGGGAATACCCTGAAAGCTCTAAGAAAATATAAAGAAGCAGTATCGTGCTACGATGAGGTTATAAAGATAGATCCTGCCTCTGTTGAGGCGTGGATAAACAAGGGGATAATTCTTCTGAGCCGTCTTGGAAAGTACGAGGAAGCAGTGAAGTGCTATGATGAGGCTGCAAAGATAGATCCTGATTTTGCTGAGGAGCAATTCAGGAAGACGTTTGAGAGTTCTGTACCCAAAGAATCCAGAAGAGGTAGGAGAATGACAAGAGGAATCTATCCTGATGAGGTCAAGAGGAATGTGCTGAAGAAACTGCAGCAGGGTGATTCTCCAGGCAAACTAGCGGAAGAGCTCGGCTGCCATAAGAGTACGATCTACAGGTGGAAGAAAGAAGCCGATAATAGAATGTTCTTGTGGCTGGTAGGCTTGAGAGATTCTCCATGGTGATTGAGACTCTCAGATATGACCTTAAATGAGTAAAATGCTACACGTGTAACAGGGGACAGAATACATTGACTGCAAGAAAACTTCAAAATCTGGCAAAATCAAAAGACAAATAAAAAGACAAGGAAGATTAGAAATCTTCATCTTCTTCCCAGTCTTCCTCACCGACTTCTAAGAGGTCCCATTCATCATCGAACTGGACCAGCTCGAACTCTGTGTCGCACTCTTCACAGACTACGATATCCCCTTCTTTAGGGGTCTTGATCGTGATGGTGGCGTCACAGATGGGGCATTCAATGATCAACCAAATCACCTCCCGCCTTGATCGTCCAGCCTTTTATAAAATCTTTTCTACTCACAAAAAGAATATGATCTATCATCAGAAGGAGAAATTGAATACAGAAAACGAAATAATATGTAAAAAAAAATCAAAAATACATTTAAAAGAATGCTCTTTGGAGCAGTTATTTATTCTTTTGTTTTTTGGAGCAGTTATTTATTCTTTTGTGTCTGTCCTCTTTTTGCCCATTTCCAGATGATGTGATATGTCTTTCCTTCCAGCTTTCGCGCGTCTATTCCCAGAATTGCAGATAGAGTTCTCCCTTTATCCTTCAGTTTCTTATAGTTCTGACGAATCTCGCTCCGACTTTTTCTATCGTGAGGGTTTGCTTTCAAGACCCGTCTTATCAGATGCTCGTACTTACTCCTGATGTAGTGCTCTGCTCTCTCTCTCATGTGCTCTTTCGTCTTTCCCAGTGGAGTTAGCACTGCCATTCTGGAGATGTGGATTCCGAGCTGTTTTGCCCGGGAGAAGATCTTCTGGGGGGTGAAAAACGCCATGTCAGGTGCATAGTAGATGTATGGGAACGCGTACAGGGAGCGTGCCAGGGGAAATCCCAATGAGCGTGCAATCATGCGATTCATGATCTTTCGGTTCCGTTCTGCATCTTTCTCAGTACGATACCACAATAAAATGTAGCCAATGCGCTTCTTTCTCTGCTGCAGTCTGCACTTTCTGACTTTTCCCCTTCTGAAGCAGAGACTGTCAGGATATTCCTTCAATTTTTCAGGAGGACAGTAGTACAGAGAAGGAGCCACCTTCCTCAATCCTTCCTTTCTGGCTTGAGTATCAAGGATTATGTACGGCATTGACACCTCTCCTGCACTGTACAGCAACACCTTTGTTGAAAGCTTTCACCTCTTCGGGTGAGAGGAGGAGTTTTCCTACTCCTAACAATACATCATGCTCATCTACTATTAAAACTTCTTCGTAACAACGGAGATTCTCATCCAGACCAACCACGAACTTGGCAAAGAGATCTTTCCCCTCTCTTACAAAGGGAACAGCCTCTTCATCTGCTATGACCCTTCTCTCAGGATACAATAACAGGGAATGCAGCCTTTCTGCTCCTTCAAAGGTGAGAACGAACAGTCCATCCATTGGTCGCAAAGTGGCCAGAAGGGTTTGATCTCTGTACAGGTGCCTTATCTTACCTGTTTTCCCGTATGTAATCGTGGAATTCTCAAACAGTGATTCAGCATGAGGGCCGAACTGGTAGATGGAAATTCCCTTTATTATCTCTTCTTCAGAAATTTCAAACACTTCATCTGTATGGAAGGGGTAGGTCTGACTCAAGGATGTGGGCACCTTCCCGAAGGCGGGATGGTCATACGTATCTCCCTTTATCACAGGGAGGCGGCGTTTTACTCTCTTGCAGATTGGCCTGTATTTCGTCTCTTTTCCTGTGTAGAAGAAACCTGTCCTCTTGGTGAAGGGCTCAAACTTCTCTATATGTGAGGAGTACTTCTTAATGATCCTGTATGACTGATAAAGATTGGGATGATTCCGCATTCTTGATTCAACCAACTCCCACAAGGATCCCTCGTGAATAGCCTGTTTTATCTTTCGCACTTCTACAAAGGTTGCATATAAATTGTGCCTGGTGAGAAATTGAATTATTTCTGGTTCTTCAGAAGTTGATACGACTTCAGGATCAGTATTACTACAGACAGGGCATTCGCAGGGGAAGTATGAAAGATTCTCCAGATTTTTCGTACCAAAAGGGGTTAAATAGCGATGTCCCTTTGCATAAAGAATGTAAGCTGCTGAATCGAAGAGATCGCAGCCCAAGAGAACAGCAAAAGCCAGTATGAGGGGATGGCCAGCACCAAATAGGTGGACTGGTCTTTCTACTGGCAGGTATCTCTTACAGGTCAGAATAATATCTGCCAGAGGAGTGAACTGGTATTTCAACAAGAATGGGACCACTGCTCCTATAGGATGAATGTCAAAATCCATTTTTCCTAAATCTTTTGATGCCTTTTTCCTCAAAGGCAAGAATCTTCCTCCCTGTATCGTCCCATTCATGGCTCCTTTTTTTAATTCCTGAGCCTTTCTTGCCCTTTTCACTGTCATTTCAAGCTCTCTTTCTGCCTGTTCAAAGGGAGCATCAGGTAATGTAGGTATATCGAGGAAGGTGGATATGTCGGAGCCAATTTCGTTCTGGAATTGAATGATCTCTTCATTTGAAACGGAGATGTTCCCGTAAGTCATCAGCTGGAAACTTCCTGAATCTGTTTCTATGATCCCGTCAAAGTGGAGGAGGCTGTGGACACCTTTCTGCAGAGCTTCTTCTCTTAAGGAAGACTGGTGTATGATGTAGGCATTTGTGATAATCATGGGGGCCTTGAACTTTTCGCGAAGCTCTCTGGGAGGAATCTCACTTCTTGCAGGGTTTATCACGGGCATGACCACGGGAGTCTCTACCACTTTTCCATTGACCTGGAGGCGGCCGATCCTCCCCAGTCCATCCTTTGCCCTGATTTCAAACATGGGTGCACGGAAAGACACATGCTAATAAACCTTTTGATTCTAGGAAGGATCATCAATTCTGGAGACTGCTGATTCTTGAGTTTGTTACACGTGTAACAGGAAGGAGACTCCTCCTTTTCCCACTGATTTGGTGCTTTGAATTTAATTGCCGGTTTTGGTTCTCATCTCCTCTTATATGACACCGTCCTAAAGAGGGTATGGTGGGTCTCTTGGGACCGGTCCCAAAGGAT